>JBDSOC010000049.1:0-49837 GCA_039915085.1 Chitinophagaceae bacterium | reverse complement strand
AATGGCAGAAAGCCCTGGGCGGAAGTGGACCTGAGGAATCAAATTCGGTTCAGGTTACCGCTGATGGGGGTTGTATTGTTGCCGGAACCACAGAATCTAATGACGGCGACGTATCTGGTAATCATGGAACAAGGGATTACTGGGTAGTGAAACTTGACAATGCAGGCAGTATTCAATGGAAAAAATGTTATGGGGGATCATATTTTGAGGAAGGGTTCTCAATAAAATCAACAACGGGTGGGGGATTCATAGTTGCAGGTTATACTGCTTCAAATGACGGAGATGTTTCGGGAAATCACTTCTCGCTGGCACCCGGTTTCCGCGATTTCTGGGTTGTTAAACTGGATGTATCCGGGAATATTCAATGGCAAAAATGTTACGGCGGCGATAAAAATGAAATGGCGTATTATATCCAGGAGGATGCTGATGGTGGTTATCTTGTCACAGGTTCTTCGGAATCATCCAACGGAGATCTGAATTGTAATGCGGGCATTACGGATGCATGGGTGCTTAAAATAAACAACCTGGGCGTTATTCAATGGCAAAAAAGTATGGGAGGAAGTTTATATGAAGAGTCTTTTGGTATAAAACCTTTAACCAATGGTGGGTATATTTTTTGCGGAATCACCTGTTCAAAAGAGGTTAGCGGCTATCACCCGGCTAACAGCGCTGGCAGTTGTGCCGATTTTTGGGTTATTAAATTTGGTAAACCAGCAGCTGTTCAACCCGCTCCCCAGGTAACAATCAATCCGGCAACCGGCATTGTATGTGCGGGCGGAAAAGCAACATTTACAGCTTCTGTTTTATACGGAGGTACCAATACGTCGTATCAGTGGATGGTAAACGGGGCCCCGGCAGGAAACAATAGTGAGGTCTTTAATGCCATGGGATTGACAAACAACGATAAAATAGTTTGTACTGTTACCTCAGGCGGATCCTGCGAAACAGCAACATCGCAGGCAAGCAATACAGTAACCATTCAGATAGATAACAATATTGTCCAGTCACTCATCAGCATTGTTGCAAATAATACAATCATCTGCGATTGCACGCCTGTTACATTTAAGGCAACTGTTTCAAATGCCGGTGCTTCTCCCCGTTATGACTGGCAGGTAAACAACATTAGTACAGGAAACACAATGAACGTTTTTACAAGTAATTCGCTTAATGATGGAGATATAGTCAGTTGTATATACACCGACAATGCAACCTGTATAGCCAAAGGCTCAGTTACTTCAAATACCATCCAGGTGCAGAGAGCCGCTAACCAGCTTCCAACCGTACATATTACTGCAACCAACGATACTATTTGTGAAGGCGCAACAGTACTATTTACAGCCACTGCGCAGAATGCTGGTATAATCCCATCTTACCAATGGCAGGTAAACGGCGTCAATACGGGCACGGGAATAAATACTTTTTCTTCATCATCACTCAATAATCATGATAAAGTAAGTTGTACTATAAAAACCGATCCTCTTTTTGTATGTACACAGGCAGTTGACGCCAGTTCCAATATTGTTGAAGTGATTGTAAATAATAAGGTAAACCCTGTTATAAACATCACCACTTCTTCTACTATCATTTGTGCGGGTACATTGGCAACATTTAATGCCGCTGCGTCAAATGCCGGGACAAATCTATCTTATCAGTGGAAAATAAATGGCGTTAATGCAGGCACAGACAGTAAAACTTTTGCAACTTCAGTCATTCAAAACAATGATATTGTCAGTTGCAGCATTACTACAGACCCATTGTATCCCTGTGCGCTTTCAGCAAATGCCGTGTCTAACAATCTTAAAATGGAAATAATTACCGGTATACCTGCTTCAATAAATATCACTGCTTCGGCCAATGAAATTTGTGAAGGAGAACCAGCAAGCTTTAATGCAGTTGTATTAAATGCGGGTGTATCGCCATTATATGCGTGGAAACTGAACAATTTACCAACTGGCACAAATGATCCTGTTTACAAGACCAGTGTCTTAAAAGATGGAGATGAAGTAAGATGTGATTTAACAACAGGCGCTGGCGGTTGCTTGGGCGCGCCGGTACCTTCCAATACAATAGTTCCTGTTGTAAGCAGTGCGCCCGTTATTACCATAATTCCTGCCGATACCATTATCCAGACGGGCAGCCAGGTTCAGCTAAAAACGCTGATAACCGGAACCGTTTCTTCTTATACCTGGGCACCACCGGGTCAACTTGAAAATTCGCAGACGCTAAACCCGGTAACGGTTCATCTAACTGAAAATGTTTTTTATTCTTTAATGGTAGTTAGTGATAAAGGATGCAAAGCAACTGCAGTATCAGTTGTAAAAGTAGCAAGGGATTTGCATATGCCAAACGCATTCACACCCAACAATGATCAGCACAACGATGTATTCAGAATTCCTTCCGGTGTTTCCCTGAAGCTGGAATCATTTTCCATTTATGACAGGTGGGGAACAAGAATTTTTGTAACCAATGATATCAGCAGGGGTTGGGATGGAAACGTGAATGGTAAATCATCGGCTGCCGGCATGTACATTTATATCATCAGGGGTTCTGATAAAAATACACCGGTATTATTGAAAGGAAGTTTTGTATTGATTAGGTAGGAACCGGATGAAAGACAATGACCCGTTGTGTAATTGCCAAAACTTATCATTGTAATACAAAGAAATTACCTTTTGTTGTAGGCGAAAAGCTTAGTGTCTTCTGCAGGTATGCTTGCACTGCCGGGAGTATAAACATCCTTGTAATCTAAATGCAGTTTTACTTTATTCTTTTTTGTTGATTTGTCTGTTGTGATAACAGAAGAAAAATGTTTTTTGTACAAACCCAATACATAAACTTCTGCATAATATTTTCCGGCAGGTAAATCTTCAATGACAACCTGGTTGTTGGCACCCGGATAAAATACTTTTGTTACGATGCCGGCGCCAGAACGATCAAATTTATCAAGAATGACCAATACAGAATCAACAGTGTTGTTTTTGTTTACCGTATTATCTATGTGAAATGTATAGTTAACACCTGCTGCCTTATTTGTAATTATTGAAGAAGTGCTTTTTTCTTTTAAAGCGGGTGTATCATTTGCAGCAATCGAAAACAATGATGCAAATAGCAATGATGCGGAAAGCAGGGTACGTGTAATTAACATAAAAAACATTTTAAAGTTAGGGATCAACCAGCAGGTTTTTAACCTGGTAAATGTTTTTCAACTGGATGCGTGGATTGTTTAATTTTTTAAATGAACTATTTCTAACACAAAGATTGCACGGTATTTTTACTGATGCAAGCTTTTTCGAAAAAAAATTCGGGATTTACGGTGCTGTATTACCCTTAATTTTATAAATGACTGGCTATCAGTAACACCTGCTTTTTGTTTTTTATTAGATAATTTCTTAAAAACAAGTAAAAGTACGCAAATCCATCACGTTGATTATAGCAATTGCCTTTTATACATCTGCACTGCGTTCTCATAACCGAGGTATATTGCATCGCAAACCAAAGCATGCCCTATAGAAACTTCTGCCAGTGACGGAATATGTTGCGCAAAATATTTAAGATTATCCATATCAAGATCATGGCCGGCATTAATACCCAGCCCTAGTTCAATGGCCGTTTTAGCTGCTGCTGCATAAGGCGCTATTGCTGCCTGGTGATTACCTGTTGCGAACTCCCTGGCATAACCTTCAGTATACAATTCTATTCTGTCAGTACCGGTAGCAGCGGCACCTTCAATCATTTTTGTATCCGGATCGGTAAATATAGATGTGCGTATGCCAGCTTTTCTAAAAACGCTGATAATTTCTATGAGATAATCTTTATGGGTAATGGTATCCCACCCGTGATCGGAAGTTAATTGTCCTTCAGCATCTGGCACCAATGTTACCTGCTGTGGTTTTACTTCCAGAACAAGATCAATGAATTTCTGTTCGCGGCAGTTGCCTTCAATATTAAATTCTGTTGTAATTATTTTTTTTATTTCTCTTACGTCAGCATAACGGATATGGCGTTCGTCGGGCCGGGGATGCACCGTTACACCATCTGCGCCAAATAATTGCGCGTCTGTTGCTGCTTTTATTACGTCAGGGTTATTGCCACCACGGCTGTTGCGCAAAGTCGCAAACTTGTTGATATTGATACTCAGCTTTGTCATAACGCAAAAATAATGAGTATTTATTGCAAAGGGCAGGCTATTGGCCTGCCCCCTGGCATGGTTATACACCATATAATGAAGGGTTGTCGGATTAAAACGGTTCGCGGGTTATTGTACAGTAAAACTATGTTTTAACCAGGCTTATCATTTCCAGTAAATCGCCGTTAAGCAATTTCACTTCAAGAAAATAATTGCCGGAAGCATACCTGCCCAGATTATCTATCTTTATTTCATTGTTTCCTTTGTTTACAGTATACCCTGTAACTCTTATTATGGCGCCAGTACTGTTTATTAAACGTAAAACAGTATTCACAGTAAAATGTCCATAAATAAAAACAGCCAGTTCTGACGTAAACGGATTAGGGTTTACAGTAACCTTTAATTTCATTGCAAGTAGTTTTCATAGCTGTTTCCCGGGTATTGAAAACAAGCTTGTAGTAAACAGACTTTAAAGGGAGATCAGGCGGTATTAGAAGGATACTGGTCCCTGGATTGAGTAGTAAAGGAACCAATAATGTAAAAAGTAAATGTATGTAAATTTACCAGAAATTAAAAGTATTTCTACCTAATTTTTTGCTTAGTAAAAATACGGCGACTTCCATATGAATACGGCGACTTCCATATGAGCTAAAAGGAATTACTAAAACCTGGTCACCAGTTTCAGGTTAAGCAATCTTGGAGTAAGGCGGTTGGGAATACTATAGGTAGTATTAGAAAAATCTTTAATGAGTAAATACGAAATCGTATTGGCGCGGTCGATTAAATTAAATACTTCCAGTGTTGCCCAGATGTTTTCAAACCCTTTGAACGGACTATGACTGCGGCGTTTGCTTCTGTCACTGTCAAGCAGCAGCGCGCTGAACCCAATATCAACTCTTATATAAGGATCAATAAACAATGCATTCCTGTACTTCACACTTCCTGGTATGTTATAGGGAAGATTACTGCCATACAAAGTGTTTATATAAACTTTAAAATTTTTATTTGTAGACAGGTAATCCTGGAAGAACATACCAAAAGTGAGCAGGCGATCCGTAGGGCGGCGTACCCAACCCTGTTTCATTAAGGTGCTGTCTGTGGGCTGGTTCAGCGAATCGAGTTTATAATTGTAAAAAGTAGCTCCTGCAATTTTTTCTTTTGTATTCATGATGCCAAAGCTTATCCAGCTTTCTGCATCTTTTACCAGCTCACCAAAGAGGCGCAATTCTATACCGGCCGCATACGCTTTGGCATTGTTTTCACCAAAATAACGCAGGCGAACATTATCAATATCGTAAGGTACTACATCGTGCATGCCTTTATAATAGGCTTCGGTGGTTAAGCGCATCGGCCTGCCGTTCCATCCTTCAAAGCTATAGTCAAAACCTCCGCTTACCTGCCAGCTTTTCTGTGCTTTCAATTGCGTATTTACGGTACCGTCATAACGTCTCAGCTCACGGTAAAATGGCGGCTGATCGTAAATACCAGCAGCGCCGCGAAACACAATATCTTTTTTCCACGCAGATGGCTTCCAGGAAAATCCTGCACGCGGAGATACCAGGAACTCGTTGTTTAAATCATTGTAATTAAATCTTACACCCACCTGCAAAATAAAATCGGCTGAATCGCGGAACGCAATATTATCCTGTACAAAACCACTGAAACGGTTGATGGCGATATTAGCATTTGATTTTATTACACTGAACAATGAAAGCTGCGATGGATTATATGGTAATGAATAGCCCGCAGAATCCTGGTATTGCCACTCGTTCAGTTTATCATCAATGGTTTGCCTGTCTGCACTTACGCCCCATTGCACAGCATGCCTGCCTTTATCCAGGTATCCTTTATGGCTGATGTTCCATACATCTATATTAAGTTTGTTACGCGCATGGTTTTGAAATATTCCTGCGCCCAGCGGATTTACTATGGCACCAAAAGTTGGCTTGCTTTTATCAAAATCACGTTCGCCAAATAAGTATGCACCGGTAATATCCAGTGATTCATTTTCATTGTCCTGGAAAAAACTTGCCATCCATTTCAACCGCAGGTTTTTTCTGACCTGCTGGTTTATTGACAGGCCAGCCATATTTGTCTTGTAACGATCTTCCTCTTTACCGTCAAAGAAAATATCCAGTCCGAGGTTGGCAGTAAAATAAGGAGAAAATACAGAAGCCGTTTGCTGAGAGAATGCAGGAACGAGCGTGAATTTTGTCTGGGAAAAATTACCCAGTAATTCGGCACTCCATTTATTATTAAACTGGTAAGTAAGCAATGCCTGCACATCTGCGGAAGAGGGAACATAATTTCCTTTTGTCTCCTGGCTGGCCAACAAATTCCGGTTGCTTTTATTACGAACGCCCACCAGGTAAGTGAACTTATCTTTAGCGCCCGTGCCTTCCAGGTGAAATCCCTGTTCCAATAAACTGATATAAGCAGAGCCACCAAATTTCTTTGGTTTTTTATACTGAATATCCAGCACACTGCTCATTTTATCACCGTACCTGGCCTGGAAACCACCATTGTAAAAACTTACGCTGCGCGTCATCTCGGGATTAATAAAACTCAATCCTTCCTGCTGACCACTGCGAACCAGGTAAGGCCGGAATACTTCAAAATCGTTTACATAAATAAGGTTCTCATCATAGTTACCCCCGCGTACAGAATAGCTTGAAGTAAGTTCATTATTAGAACCTACAAATACTTTAATCAGGCTTTCTATACCACCGGTAGGGGAAGGAATGTTAATGGCCTGTTTGGGGTTAATGGAAATAAGTCCCGCTTCCCTGCGCTGCCGCTGATCGGTCACCACCACTTCCTGCAATTCTTTTGCGCCGCGTTCCATGCGCAGGGTCATTTTTTCTTCTTCTTCCTGGTTTAGCAGGAAATTACGTTGTTCGGTTTTATAGCCGGTATACGAAAATACCAGTGCAAAGGCCTTGTCGGCCGGAACTTTTATAGAAAACGTGCCGGAATCTGAAGTAGCAATACCTGTACTGCGGCCAAGAATTGTAATATTTACCTTACTCAGCGGGTTTTCATTCTCATCAAGCACCTTACCTGAAACAGAAGCTGATTTTTTCTGGGCATATAAAAACACAGAAGGAAAAATGCAGAGGAGCAGTAAAAATAGCTTGGTTTTTGGCATTGTGATTTTATAACGAAAATAGTACCGGCAATATTACTGAAAATAATGCTTTTGTTTTGGCAGGCAGCACTTTATGAAGCCAAAAAAAGAATATTATTAATTGGCCGGCCAATTGTTTATCGGATATATAGAATAAATTTATACCATATAAAATATCAATCAATATGAATACAAATCGTTTATCGGAAAGCCTCCAGGCAGGATTAAATGCGCAACTGACAAAAGAAGCCCATGCTTCGCAGATTTATCTTTCCTACGCATCCTGGGCAGCAGGGCAGGGCTATGATGGTATAAGTAATTTTCTTTTCAGGCATGCACAGGAAGAACGTAATCATATGATGAAAGTGCTGGAATATATTTTATCAAGGGGTGGAACGGTAAAGGTGGAAGCCATTCCCGCGCCTCCCCCGGATCCTACCAGTGTGCAACAATGTTTTGAAAAAGTATTAGAACATGAAATAGATAATACCAATGCAATTTATAAATTGGTAAAAATGAGTTTTACGGAAGAGGATTGGGCCACCTGGAACTTTATGCAATGGTTTGTAAAAGAACAAACAGAAGAAGAAAGCCTTGCATTGAGCCTGCTGGATAAAATTAAAATTGCAGGGGGTGTAAAAGCCAGTGGAGATGCATTGTATAATCTTGACAGGGATTTGGAAAAAACGCCCGACGATGCGGTGCTGGCGCAGGATAAATCTACTGAAAATCCATGATGGCAGCGAAGCCATGTGTCCGCATTTTTCACGTCTTACTATATGATTTTTCCTATTCTCAGGAAAACAGGAAAAATAAATTCAATTTCATTTTTTCCGGGTGGCCATGCAGCTGTTAACTGTGTGGCCATTTCATTTACCGGGTTGTAACCCTTCGCCTTTATAAAATGTTGTACACTGCTCCATGAATTCAAATAGCCGGTTAGATCTTTTTTGTTCCAGCGAACATGAATGGAGAATTTTTTTGAAGGCAGTTCAGTGAAATTAAAGGGGACGGTTTTATAACTTTCATCAATATATTTTCTTTCCGCATCCCAGTATGGGCCAACAATTATTGTATAAAATTGCCTGGTGATCCCGTTAATGATTTCATTATCACATGCTGGTATATTGTATCCCCATATGGCTATTATACCACCGGGTTTTGCCACGCGTTTTGCTTCTTTTTCAAAATCATTAAATTGAAACCAGTGATAAGCCTGTGCAACCGTGATTAAATCAAAACTATTATCTGCAAATGGCGTTTGTTCTGCTTTTGCAGGCTGGTAATTAATATTCTCTGCAGCTATGGCCAGCGCTAATTGTTTCTCACTGGTATCCGTACCAATTACTTGTTTGAAATAAGGAGCCAGCAGCACAGCGGCCTGCCCGTTGCCGGTGGCGCAATCCCAGGCCAGTTTTTTTTCCTGTACGAAACTTATAACGTACGCAATTAGTTCTGCGGGGTAGGAAGGGCGGTACCTGGCATAATCAGCGGCTTGGATTGAAAATAAATCTTTAGTCATTTGCTGTTATTTACCGGTGGATAAAGATTTGATTATTATAAGAGATTATATTAATTATTTTACCATCCTGCTGAAAAGATACAATCGCATTCATACAATAGGTTTTATCTGTTGAAAAAAAACCTCTTTTCATCTTCTGCTGCGGTTCATTTATATCTGTAATCTTTAGCAGCCTGTTAACAGCCGGTATATAAATTTCGTAATCATATTTGCTTTTTATAAGAACTTCCGGTTTAAGCACGCCCAAAAAGGAAGTGTCTTTGTTAGTAAAAGGAAACTGGAATAATGCATTCGTACTGTCCAGGATCAGCGTATCAATAAGGTTTGTAAAAGCCGATCCTTTGGTATATTTCCGTAATATAATGGTATCTATTTCTGATGGGGTCAAAGAAATAGTGCAGATTCTTAGTCCTTCCGATTCTTCGCAATCATAACTTCCACAGGAAGAAACAGAAAAGAACAGAACAATGGATACAATACAATAAATGACTTGTTTTGTCATATACAGTTAAGACAAATAATTATTTATGATAGGTGCTTTAGCTTCTGTATGGTGGCTTTGGGATCGGCTGATTTAAAAACGGTATTGCCGGCTACCAGTACATCTGCGCCGGCGCGTATCAACGCATGTGCATTTTCCAGCGTAACACCACCATCTATTTCAATCTTTACATGCAATCCTCTTTCGGCAATCATTTTTTTCAGCTCTCTTATTTTTTGCATGGTATGCGGTATAAAAGATTGTCCCCCAAAACCGGGATTTACACTCATAATATTAACCATGTCTATATCCTGTAAAATTTCTTTCAGGCTTTCTACAGGCGTATGAGGATTGATGGCCACACCTGCCTGCATGCCCAATGATTTTATCTGCTGTATGTTCCGGTGTAAATGCGGGCATGCTTCTATATGGACCGTTAAAATATCGGCACCTGCATTCTTAAATGCTTCTGTATATTTTCCTGGTTCCAGTATCATTAAATGCACATCGCATGGTTTGGAGGTGGTTTTGGTAATTTGTTCTATAACAGGAAAACCATAACTTATATTAGGGACAAACCTTCCGTCCATTACATCCAGGTGAAACCAGTCGGCCTCACTTTCATTGAGCATGGTGCATTCTTTTTGCAGGTTTAAAAAATCAGCGGCTAATAAGGACGGTGCTATTATGGGCATACTGCAATTTTGAAATTTCTGATTTATTGATTTACTGATATCGGATGAGTTTGATCTTCTAATATAAAATGTTTTCTACTTATCAACCATTCAACTGGTTACTTACTCTTCAGCCTCTTTATTGCTTCTTTTGCTTCTGTAAAATTTTTATCAAATGCAAGCGCTTTATAATAGTAATCAATTGCTTCATCTTTTTTGCCAATGGCTTCATAACAACGTCCCATCCAGTAATAATTATCTGAATTGGTATAAGATATATTGGTAGCAAACTGGAAGGTCTTTAATGCTTCGTCATAGTTTTTTTGTTCAAAAAAAATAATGCCTTTTTCAATATAAGGTTCAATAAAACGCCAGTCGCGGCCAATAGCTTCATCAAAAAGCGCAATGGCTTTCGGATAGTCTTTAATATTAGAATAATAAACACCTTTCAGAAAAACAGGATCGGTAAAATCGCGTGCAGTATCCCGTTGCTGCAAAGCATCGCATAAGGCAAGCACTTTGCTGTTTCTCGTTTCCGCATAAAGACTGGCAAGCGCCAGCCCATTTTGCAGCACGGGTTGCCGGTAATATGATTTTTCAAGAACAGCGATGGCGCTAACCGTATCTTTCATTTGCGTATACAACATGCCTTTTTCATACAATGCTTCAAAATTACTGCTGTCTTTTTTTAATAACTCATCGTAAAGGGCAAGCGCTTCTTTGGAATTGCCGGTTTGCGTATAAGCCTCTCCCAGGCGGCGCATGAATTCTGTATTGGAGGGGTACAGCAGGGTGGTTTTTTTTAATAGTTCAACGGCATCTTTACTTCTGCCGGTTAAAAAAAGATTGGACGCGAAAAGCAGCGCCGTAGATTCAGCCGGCTTCAGTTCCCAGCTTTTTTTATAATCATAATAGGCAATATCATGCTGGTTATTCTGGGTCAGTAATTCAGCACGGCGCAGCATGAGATCCGCATCAGACGGGCTTTTTTCTATACTATCGCTGATTGATTTAAACGGGGGCTGTTGCAGAATTTCATCAAAACCATTAACTGATTTATCGCCCAGCAAACCGCAACTGCTAAAGCCAGCAGCCAACAGGCATACAATATAAAACAGGATGCGCTTCATGAAACAAAACTAACCGATTTTGATAATTTGTTTATGACAATATTTTTACAATTTTATAAAGCTTTGCCAATATCTTTATTGTACTCAAAGAATTACAATGAAAAAAAGCCATTTCCGTGTTTATGCAGTTTTGACACTGATTATAGTTGTAATTACCTCATTTAACAGTAAACAGGCTCTTTCTCCTCTGTTGCAGGCCCTGGGAGATACGGTTTTATATCCTGATGAGCATCATTTTAAAAATATACAGCAACTTACTTTTGGCGGAGACAATGCAGAGGCTTATTTCAGTGCAGACAGTAAATATTTAATTTTTCAACGAACCAATGCAAAGGAAGGCTTACCCTGCGATCAGGAGTTTATTGGCAAAATACCTGCAGCAGGTGAAAAATTTGAATACAAAATGATTAGCAGCGGTAAGGGGCGTACCACTTGCGGGTTCTTTACAAATGATGGAAAGCATGTAATATACGCATCTACTCATTTGGGTGCTGATACCTGCCCGCCGGTACCTGACAGAAAGAAATACGGCAACAAATATATATGGCCCTTGTATGCCAGCTTTGATATTTTTATGGCAGACCTGGATGGTAAAATAATTAAACGGTTAACAGATACGCATGGCTACGATGCTGAAGGAACATTATCGCCGGATGGCAAAAAAATGGTTTTTACCTCTGTACGGGATGGCGATTTGGAATTATATATTATGGATTTACAAACATTGAAAGTAAAACGTATTACCAGGCATTTGGGGTATGATGGAGGTGCATGGTTCAGCCCGGATGGTAAGAAATTAATATGGCGTTCGTCATCACCCAAAACACCGGAAGAAATAAAAGAATACAAAGATTTTTTAGCAGAGGACTTAGTAGCCCCCACCAATATGGAAATATGGGTAGCCAATGCAGATGGCAGCGATGCCCACCAGGTCACTTCTTTTGGCCAGGCCAACTGGGCGCCTGCTTATATGCCGGATAGCAAGCGTATTATATTCGCCTCTAACCAGGAGTACAAACGTGGTTATCCTTTTAATCTTTATACCATTAATGAAGATGGCAGCAACCTGCAAAAAATAAGCCGTGATAAAGGTTTTGATGCCTTTCCTATGTTTAGCCCGGATGGTAAAAAAATTGTATTCTGCAGTAACCGCAATAATGGCGGTACACATGATACAAATGTGTTTATTGCAGACTGGGTAGAATAAGATTTCGTATTTACAAGTTCCAATTTTAGATTTGCTTCAAATACACTGATTATGGAAAAAGGTCTGCTTCACCTGCACAGCTTATTACGCTGGGTTATTTTAATTCTTTTGCTGCTTTCAATTTTTAAAAGTTATACGGGCTGGCAACAGAAAAAAGTATTTACACCGGGCGATAAAAAGATCTGGCTTTTTACGATGATTGCAGGCCATATTATGTTGCTTATCGGGTTGTACCAGTGGCTGTTTGCAAGGTATGGCCTGTTTACTCATACACTTCCGCAGGGAGAGACCGTGATGAAGGATAAATTCTACCGGTTTTTTTTGGTAGAACATCCCACAGGCATGATAATTTCTATCATATTAATGACACTGGGTTATGGCATGTCTAAAAAACCAGTGACTGATGTAATTAAATTCAAAAAGGCATTCTGGTATTTTACCATCGCTTTACTCATTATTCTTATAACAATACCATGGCCTTTCAGGGAAATTGTTGGCAGGCCAATTTTTCCCGGGATACACTAACACGGCAGGTCCTGCAAATTCCCGATCAGACGGTGTGATTTATAAATTTAGACCATGAATACTTCTTATATACCCAAAGGTTACCAGGCGGTAGTTGCAGCTATTAATATGCCCAATGCAGCTGCTGCAATGGAATGGTACAAAAAAGTATTTAACGCAACAGAAAAAATGCGCCTGACTGAACCCAATGGCAGGGTTGCACATGGAGAAATAAATATTGATGGAACTGTGATTATGATAGCCGAAGAACACCCGGATTATAACCGCAGTCCAAAAACGCTTAACGGAACATCAGTGATTTTCAATATTTATGTGCCTGATGCAGATGCCATCATTCAAAAAGCTGTAAACGCCGGTGCTACGCTTATCGCTGCTGCTGCTGATCAGTTTTATGGAGACCGGTCAGGACGCATTGAAGACCCGTTTGGATATAAATGGATGGTATCAACACATCTAAAAGAAATAAGCACAGCAGAAATGCAAAAGCAACTGGATGATATGATAAAAAGCTAACTGATCGTTATTTCATTTGTTGCCATCTCATTAAGAATTTTGCTGAGGGCACAGTTGCCTGGTAATGCCTGCGGATCCACAATTTCTTCAAGACGGTTTTTTATCATCTCCAGTTCTTTAATCTTATTGTTGATAAGCGCTATTTTTCTTTTTATATACCGGTTGCCTCTTTCATGTTCCAGCACGCCTTCTTCAAAAAGAACCAGCATATTTTGTGTTTCTTTTAAAGTAAAACCATAATCTTTAATCTTGCGGATGGCTAAAAGTTTTTTCAGCACAGGCTCTGTATAGTTTTTGTAATTATTATATTGACCCGCCCGCGCGGTTTCCCGGATTAATCCAAGTTTCTCATAATAACGGATAGTATCCCGGCTAAATCCTGTTTTTTTTGAAAGTTCACCAATTAGCATAAAATAAAGTTGAGGTTGACTGTTAACCGTAGAGTATACTCCAGGTACTATGTTTGCAATACTAAATTAAACATCATGGAAAAATTATTGCAATCTTTTTATACTGTCCGTTTCAGCGACTGTGATCCTTTCGGTCATTTAAATAATGCCCGCTATATTGACTATTTTCTCAATGCACGGGAAGATCACCTCAGGGATTACTACCAGATGAAACTTTCTGATTTTGCAAAAAGGGGAATAGGCTGGGTGGTAGCCAATCATGAAATATATTATATGCGGCCAGCCCTGTATAATGAGAAAATAAGTATTCAGTCTGCTGCAATAGAATTGGGCGATGCACATTTGCTGGTAGAAATGCTGATGCAGGATGAAGGCAGGCAGTACAACAAAGCAATAATGTGGTCCAGGTTCACCTGTATAAATTTGAAAACAGGTAAAAGAGAAAATCATCCGGATGATTTTATGGAATTTGCAAAGCAGGTAATAGCAAATGAAATTGATCTAAGCAAAGGATTGAGCGGAAGAATCAGCCAGATCAAATAGTATATAGTACAGTGTTTATAGTATTCAGACTTGCGTATACGGAAACTTAAAACTTAATACTGAATATTATCTCTTCCCCAACTCTATCACTTCACAATCCTTCATATTTTTTCCGTCAATAACAAAACGGATAATGGTTCTCATTTTATGCCAGCCATGCTTACCCGCAGCCCCGGGATTCATGTGCAGGCAACTGATGGCAGGGTCGAACATTACTTTTAGAATATGCGAGTGTCCGCTGATGAACAGTTGCGGATGGTGCAGCAGCAGCTCCTTTTTTGTTTCGGGATTGTATTTTGGAGGAGCTCCACCAATATGGCGCATCATTACCTTAACTTCTTCGCACATAAAAACAAGTTGTTCCGGAAAAAAGGATCTGATATCGTTGCCATCAATATTTCCATAAACACCCTTAACCGGCAGCCCGCTTGTATTGGCTAATTGTGTGGCTATTGACGCGTCACCAAAATCACCTGCGTGCCAGATTTCATGGCATTGTTTAAAATGGGTAAAAACATTTTCGTCCAGATAACCATGTGTGTCTGATATTAATCCGATGCGTATCATAATAAGTTATAACTGCTAATATAAGCGATAAGCAATAAAATACCGTCAGGGAAAATTGATTCCCTGACGGTAAAAAATATTTGCATACGGTTTATGCTATGTTGCCTAACTTTTTGGTTCTATTATTTGCACCCTTACCGGCGCTTTACCAATATTTTTTATGGTATGTGTTTCTGCTTCACTCCAGAAAGTAGTACCTGCCGGTGCTTTCTGAATCATTTTTTTTCTGTCGGGCATAGTTAGTTCCACTTCTGCGTCCGTCAGAATAACCGTCAGGTGCGGTCCATGGCTATGACTATTTTTCCCGCATACATTTCCGCCGGCAATGCTTACAAATTCAGTTACTCTCATTTTACTGTTATCCAGTATAATTTTTTCTGCATCTGCGGCGATGATCTTGTCCTGCGCAAAATTTTTTATTGAAAAAACAGTAAAGAACAGGATGGTGATGGCTAATGCTTTCATGTGATTATTTTTGGTTAAATAATTTTATAACGCTATAAAACTACAGAAGGCAATTGCAGGCGGCATTGCTGTAAGTATCAATAAAATTGTTTTGCGGATCAGCGGGTAATACCGGCAGGCTGCTTTTTAAACCGAAGCGGTGATGAGCCAAATTTTTCTTTAAATACGCGGCTGAAATGGGTGGTATTTTCAAAGCCGCTTTCAAAAGAAATATCGTTAACCGTATGGTTGGATGTAGTTAACAGCATCCGGGCATAATCAAGCCTTTTATTTAACAACCATTTGCCGGGGCTGGTATGGAAAACGGTTGTAAATTCTCTTTTAAAACTTGCCAGGCTGCGTTGCGCTATGGTTGCGTAAGCTGAAAGGGAAAGATTATAGGTGAAGTTAGCTTCCATTACTTCCTGTAAAGATATTTTGTCTGCATCTGCCATGCTGCTTGCATATTGCAGCAATGATGTATTGACAGGGTTAATAAGGAGATTAAAAACAAGTTCACGAAATTTTAGTTCAAGTAAATTCTCTGGCGGCGGTGGATTTTGTGTGAAATATGGAATCATCGACTGAAAGAATTGCTTTGTTGTTTCATTTACATCCAGTTCAATTATTTGCCTGGTTGTTTCCTGTTGCATTTTCTTAAGCGGCAGACTGTTCCTGTATTCTTTTATAAATTGTTTAAGGTAATTATCAGGAATAAAAAATACGATTACACACCACCCGTCTCCGGGTTCTTTTTCTGCCAGCCATCCACCTTTTTTAGCAAATACACATTTGCCAGCTATCATTTCAATAGTGTATCCCGGCTGGTAAAATGTTCTTTTGCCACTTACCACCCAGGCAATAAAATTGTTTTGTGAATACAGGCTTTGCATTTTGTCAGCCTGGGGACAATCATATTGAGTAAACAACAATTCTTTGCAGGAAAGTTGTTTAAAATATTCCGGATGAGCCTTAATCGTTTCATACAAATTTATGACCATAAAAAATATTTGAGAATGAATCTAAGCAGCAATAAAAGATAAGACATTTCTCAACGGCTCAGCAATCTTTCCCTGTGGCTCATTCATTTATAAGTCCGGCCTTCGTTAGTTTTTGTAAAATCATTACGGCCCCGGGGGCCTGGTTAGATAGTAATTTATAGGCACGCAGTGAGAAATAACGCAATTCATCAATCTCTGCAGCTGCCTGCGGAAGTATTTCACGGTTGAGTAAAAAACAATCCTGCTCCATTATTATTCCTGTTGCTTCCCCATAAGCAGGTGCGGTAATATGGGCATAATATTCCAGGTCGTCCGGTGTTAGTTGAACATTCAGCTCTTCTTTAATTTCCCTGCACAGCGCCTGTTTAGCAGTTTCAGTATCATCTACTTTTCCACCCGGCAAATAAAAGCATTGTTTGTTTTTACTGAATGCCAGTAACAATCTTTTGTCTTTTATTGCAAGAAGGCCAACTGTGTGCAATTGCATGAAAATGAGTTTAGATATATTGTAAAATAGTATTTCTTAACTTTACCGGAACGATTGAATATATGCTTTTCCATAGAAATTTTATTTACTGGATTGATAAACGCAGGTGGAAATATTATTTCCTGATAGCGGCCCTGGAAGCTGATATCGGTTTAATTCAAATAAATTCTTATTTCTAAATTACATCCGCAGCACCATCTTAATTGGATGGATTATTTTTCACCTCATATTGTAATACTATGCCACATTATAAGCAACTCGGAAGGGTTCCGCATAAACGCCATACACAATTTAAAAAGCCTGATGGATCATTATATGCTGAGCAACTTTTTTCTACAGAAGGATTTTCCAACGATTATTCATTGCTGTATCATTGCCATCCGCCAACAGAAATTATTAAAACAGATGACCCCTATGATGTAATGCCAAAAATTGCAGAAGAAAAGATGCTGAAGCACCGCAGTTTTGATGGATTTAATGTAAAGCCTGTCAATGATTTTTTAGAAAGCCGGAAACCGGTATTGGTAAATAATGATTGCCATATTGTGCTGGCGGCTCCCAAACAAAGTATGCATCATTATTTTTATAAAAATGCAGATGCAGACGAATTGATTTTTGTACATGCTGGCAGCGGCAGACTGAATACCATCTATGGTTCTATTGAATTTTCTTATGGAGATTACCTGGTGATTCCGCGGGGAACTATTTACCAGGTTGATTTTACAACGCCAGACAACCGGCTGCTGATTGTAGAATCATTTAGCCCGATTCGCTTCCCCAAAAAATATGTGAGCAAAAACGGCCAGTTGCTGGAACACTCACCATATTGTGAAAGGGATATCCGTACGCCGGCTGCACTTACCACTTTTGATGAGAAAGGTGACTATATTATTAAGACAAAAAAGAAGGGAATAATGTATGGTATTCATTACGCGCATCACCCTTTTGATGTGGTGGGCTGGGATGGCTGTTGCTACCCTTTTGCTTTTAGTATTCATGATTTTGAGCCTATTACAGGCCGCGTGCATCAACCGCCACCCGTACACCAGACTTTTGAAGGTAATAATTATGTCGTTTGTTCTTTTGTTCCCCGTTTATTTGATTACCATCCCCTGGCAATACCCGCACCCTATAATCATAGCAATATAGACAGTGATGAAATGATCTATTATGTTGATGGTGATTTTATGAGCCGCAAAAATGTAACCAGGGGGATGATAACCCTTCACCCCGGGGGAATACCCCATGGGCCACATCCGGGAGCGGTACTAAAAAGTATTGGAGCAAAAGAAACAAAAGAACTCGCTGTTATGGTAGATACCTTTCATCCGTTACAATTAACGGCAGATGCCCTGGAAATTGAAAACCCGGGGTATACCATGAGCTGGGCAGAATAGTAATGTCTGCTGTGACGATGCCTGGTTTGGAAGGCGGGTTTTAAGATTATGGGATTTTGGGGTTTGCGAAAATATCAAGTTCTGCAATCCCAAAATCAGCAATATATTCATGGATTTTTCTCTTTTTTCTCTTAGCTTCAGGAAATAAAATATAAGCCATATGATAAAATTTTCTGAATTAAAACCAGGCGATATTGTATTAGCTGATTATGAGGATAAACAGTGGGAAGGCATCGTAAAAGAACTTAACCGGGAAGACAAGGAAGTTTGCGTTGAAACGGATGTACAACAGTTCTGGTTTACACCTGAACACCTGTTCCCGGTAATATTGGATGATGAGCAACTGCAAAAGCTGCATTTCGAAAAGCAGGAGAGTAATGGTACTATTAAATATATGAAGGGGGCTTTCAGGATCCAGTTATCCAAAGAAAAGGGCTTTTCTGATTTTGAAATCTGGTACCGTGAGGACAGACGCCATATAAAACAGCCGTTAGCTGTTCACGAACTGCAAAATCATTACTACCAGATGACTAAAGTTGAATTAAACGAAGATTAATCCGAAAATTCGGTGAATTAAATAGTCCATGGGGCAGTTTTCCACAAAAAAGTGGAAAATTTCCCCATTTTTTTCTTTATTCCGGCATGTTCTCGTATCTTTGCACACCCAAAAAATATGGCAAAACAGGCACTAATTAAACAGGATGGAGTTATAATAGAAGCACTCAGCAATGCTATGTTCAAAGTGAAACTGGAGAATGGTCATGAAATATTAGCAACTATTTCAGGAAAGATGAGAATGAATTATATACGTATTCTGCCAGGTGATAAAGTAGGCGTTGAAATGAGTCCGTATGATTTGAGCAGGGGCAGAATTATATTCAGGTATAAATAAGCTGTTAGCCATTGGCTATTGGCTTTAATAATAGAAAAATAAACATAGAATAACTGCTCACAGCTAATGGCTGTAAGCTAAAAGCTAAAAAAATGAAAGTAAGGGCATCTATCAAAAAACGCAGTGTTGATTGCAAGATTGTGAGAAGAAAAGGCAGGTTGTATGTCATCAACAAAAAGAATCCCCGTTTTAAACAGCGCCAGGGGTAGTAATTTAAAATTCAAAATTTAAAATTAAAAATTTCATATGGCTCGTATTGCCGGTGTTGACTTACCAAAAACCAAAAGAGGAGAAATAGGCTTAACCTATATCTTCGGAATTGGGTTATCTACTGCCAAATATATTTTAGGCAAAGCTGCTATTGATGTAAATAAGAAAGTAAATCAGTGGAATGACGATGAACTGACTGCTATCCGTAACATCATTACCAATGAGTTTAAAGTGGAAGGCCAGTTGCGTTCTGAAGTGCAGATGAGCATTAAGCGTTTACTGGATATCGCCTGTTACCGCGGATTGCGCCACCGTAAAGGTTTGCCGGTTCGTGGACAGCGTACGCGTACCAACAGCCGTACACGTAAAGGTAAACGTAAGACAGTTGCCGGTAAGAAGAAAGTAGCTAAGAAATAATTAGCTGTTAGCTATAAGCTTTTAGCCGTTAGTGCAATAGACTAATAGCTAAAGGCTAAAAACTAAAGGCTGTTTTGCACCAATACATTACTAAACCAATTACGGATACCCGGTGCAGGAGGAGGGTTGGTTTGGGTTCACTGCAGGTTTGCAGGGAATTATAATTAATAAAAGATTACCTACAAAGATTATGGCAAAAGCAGCACCGCAGGCTTCCAGTGTGAAAGCCTCCACCAAAAAAAGAATCGTTAAAGTAGAAGCTTATGGCGATGCACACATCTCAGCAAGTTTCAACAACCTTATTGTTAGTTTGACAAATAAACAGGGCCAGATTATTTCCTGGTCTTCTGCTGGTAAAATGGGTTTCAGGGGTTCTAAAAAGAACACACCTTATGCTGCACAGATGGCTTCTTCAGATGCCGCTAAAACTGCAATGGACGCTGGTTTGAAAAGAGTGGATGTATATGTAAAAGGACCTGGTTCCGGTCGTGAGGGTGCTATAAGGGCGCTGGCACAATCAGGAATTGAAATTGTACAGATAAAGGATGTAACTCCTTTGCCACACAATGGTTGCCGTCCGCCAAAGAAAAGAAGAGTATAAACGAAATTGCTGATTTATTGATTGCGGGATTTTGAGATTGGTGAAATCACAAAATCTCTACATCCCAAAATCAGCAATTGTATTCATAAACCGGGTACACAATTAATTTTAGATTTTTACTGATTGTGTACCGTCATTAAAAAATCAAATAAATAATTATGGCACGTTACACTGGTCCAAAGACCAAGATTTCCCGCATTTTTGGAGAGCCTATCTTAGGCAATGGTAAATGGCTGACTAAAAACAGCAATCCTCCGGGTCAGCATGGAGAAAAGCGCAAGCGCAAAACCATGGGTGAGTACGCACTTCAGCTGCGTGAAAAGCAAAAGGCCAAGTACACGTATGGCGTACTGGAGAAACAATTCCGCAAAACTTTTGAAGAAGCCGTTCGCCGTAAAGGTGTAACTGGTGAAAACCTGATTAAATTGCTGGAAGCCCGTCTTGATAATACTGTATTCCGTTTAGGCATAGCGCCTTCGCGTCCTGCGGCAAGACAATTGGTTAGTCACAAACATATTACTGTAAACGGGGATGTTGTAAATACACCTTCCTTCCAGTTAAAATCCGGTGATGTAATTGGTTTGAAACAAAAGACACAGGGCTTGGCCGGTATTACCAGCCAGGTAAAAGGAAAGAATCCTAAGTTTAACTGGATTGAATGGAATGAAACCAGCTTAGAAGGCACTTTTATTGCTTATCCTGAGCGTGAAAGCGTACCAGAGAACATTAAGGAGCAATTAATTGTTGAGTTATATTCCAAGTAATATTGAAGTGGCATTCCTGGCAACCTGATGATAGATGGTTTGCCGTAAAAGTGAGTGACACCCGTCCGAACGGGTTCATCCGGGAGGGCAACAATGATGAATTGATTTCAACTGTTGGTTAACAAATTAAAAACTTGAAATTTCAAATATGGCAATTTTAAATTTTCAGAAACCTGACAAAATTGTATTGCAAAAAGCAAATGATTTTGAAGCTCAATTTGAGTTCCGTCCGTTAGAACCTGGTTACGCAGTAACCGTTGGTAATGCCTTGCGCAGGGTGTTATTAAGTTCACTGGAAGGATATGCGATTGTGGGTATCAGGATTGAAGGGGTAGAACATGAATTTGCAACTATTAAGGGGGTAACAGAAGATGTTACTGAAATCATCCTTAACCTGAAGCAGGTTCGTTTCAAGAAAACGGTGGATCATGATGTATCAAATGAAAAAATAACACTGCATATTAAAGGCAGAACAGAATTCACAGCAGGTCTGATCCAGGAAAATACACAGAGTTTCCAGATTATGAACCCTGAACTGTTGATCTGCACAATGGATTCTTCTTCTAAACTGGACATTGAACTGACTATTGGCAAGGGCCGCGGTTATGTACCGGCTGAAGACAACAAAGCAAAAGAAGCGCCACTGGGCTATATTGCTATCGACTCTATCTACACACCGATTAAGAACGTTAAATACACCATTGAAAATACCCGTGTTGAGCAACGTACCGATTACGAGAAACTGATCATGGAAGTTGCTACAGATGGTACCATTCATCCGGAAGAAGCCGTTAAACAGGCTTCGCGTATTCTTATTCAGCATTTAATGATTATCACAGATGAGAACATCACCTTTGATAACAAAGAAGAGAAGAAAGAAGACCTGGTGGACGAACAAACTTTACAGCTGAGAAAAGTATTGAAAACACCGTTGGAAGATCTTGATCTTTCTGTACGTGCATTCAATTGCTTAAAGGCTGCCAAGATTAATTCTCTTAGCGAGCTGGTACAATATGAGCAGGAAGACCTGATGAAGTTCCGCAACTTTGGTCAGAAATCTTTAGCTGAAATTGAGCAGGTGCTGGGAGAAAGAGGTCTGCATTTTGGTATGGACCTGAGCAAACTGGGTTTAGATAAAGACGATTTGTAAGAATTTGGTGATTTGCTGATTGCGGAATTTTTGAGATTTGCTGCTGAGTACACGTCAGAACAAATCTCAAAATCCCCAAATCTCAAAATCAGCAATTGCTTTTCATATTTTCATATTAACGAAGTACTTCACAATTCCTGACACGGTGTGAAGGAATCTAAAAATTAAACGTCATGCGTCACGGAGACAAAATTAAAAATCTTAGCAGAACTGCTTCTCACAGAAGGGCACTCCTTAGCAATCTTGCTGCACAACTTATTCAGTACAAGAAAATTGTAACTACATTGGCTAAAGCAAAGGCTTTAAGAGTGTATGTAGAACCCCTGATTACAAAAGCGAAGGAAAATACCACGCACCAGCGCCGTATTGTATTCAGCCATTTACAGGATAAAGCAGCGGTTACGGAATTGTTCAGCACCATCAGTGAAAAAGTTGCTGGTCGCCCCGGTGGTTATACCCGTATTATTAAATTGGGCAAACGTGTGGGAGACAATGCTGAAACAGCCATGATTGAACTGGTTGACTTCAACACTATCTACGGTAAAGGCGTTGAGACAAAAGCTGAGCCAGCTAAAAGAACACGTCGCGGAGCAAGCAAGAAGAAAGCTGATGCACCTGCAGACGCTGCTGAAAAAACAGACGACAAAAAAGAAGCATAATATTGAACAAAACATTTTTATACAAAGCGGAACCGGAATATGGTTCCGCTTTTTTATGTGCAGGAAGGGGATACCCGGCACGGGTGGCCGGCGACACACTGGCCACAGGTTAAGAAATAGAAAAAGAGAGAGGTGGGTCGCGCAGAGGCGTTTATTCGGTGTAGTTTTTTATAACCCACTGTATTTTGGTATTCTGAACAGACGATGCAAAATCCTTGTTTTCTTCTGCCAGCCGGCGCGATTATTTCTTCCGCTGATAAGCATGGCGATTGCCCCTTTTTCTCTTTTATTCTCTTAGCTCAATGTGAGAAAATAATAGCTCTTTTTCTCTTTTGTTCTCTTAGTTTTGCAAAACTTTTAAACTCAGCATGGCTACAACCCAACAACAAAACGCAGTACTGGTACTTGCAGACGGCACAGTACATTACGGAAAAGCATTTGGCACCATTGGAACCGCCACAGGCGAAATTTGCTTTAATACCGGCATGACAGGTTACCAGGAAGTATTTACTGACCCCAGTTATTATGGACAGGTATTGATTATGAACAATGCGCATGTTGGCAACTATGGTGTAAAAGAAAGTGATGTGGAATCTGATGGTGTAAAGATTAAGGGATTGATTGGCCGCAACCTGGAAGAACAGTTTAGCCGCAAGATGGCAAAAGGCTCAATGGATGAATACCTGAAACAGCAAAAGATAGTTTGCATAGAAGGCGTAGATACGCGGGCGCTGGTAGAGCACGTGCGCAAGCAGGGTGCCATGAATTGTATCATTTCTTCTGCCGTTACAGATATTGGTGAATTAAAAAAACAATTGGCAAAAGTTCCTTCTATGGACGGACTGGAACTTGCCAGCCATGTTTCAACCAATATAAGTTACGAAGCAGGGGATGCCGGCAGCGGCATACGCATTGCCGTAATGGATTATGGTATTAAAAAGAATATTGTAAACTGTATGGTGGAAAGAGGCGCTTATGTAAAAGTGTTTCCTGCAAAAACCCCCATGGCAGAACTAAAAGCCTTTAACCCGGACGGTTATTTTATTTCTAATGGCCCAGGTGACCCTGCCCCAATGGATTATGCCATTGCTACGGTGAAAGAAATATTAAAAGAAAAAAAGCCTTTATTTGGTATTTGCCTGGGGCACCAGTTGCTGGCGCTGGCCAATGATATACCTACTTTTAAAATGCACCATGGCCACCGTGGTTTAAACCATCCCGTGAAAAACCTGGTTACCGGCAAAAGCGAAATAACCACGCAAAATCATGGTTTTGGTGTAGACCCCGAAGCGGTGAAGAAAGCCAGCAATGTTGAGATAACACATGTGAACCTGAATGATCAATCAATAGAAGGCATAAGGTTAAAAGATAAACCTGCTTTTTCGGTACAATACCATCCGGAAGCCACACCCGGCCCGCACGACTCACGCTATTTGTTTGATGATTTTATAGAGCTGATAAAGAAACATAAAAATTAATTATAAAACCGGATTTCTATTGCCGCAGATTCGCAGATTATTCTGAGAATTTGCGGCTTTTTTGTTGAACCTGATTCCGGTCGGTGGGGACACCAACCGGGGAGAAAAAGAAGCATAAAAATTAATCATAAGCCGGATTTCTATTGCCGCAGATTCGCAGATTATCCTGAGAATTTTGCGGCTTTTTTGTTGAACCTGATTCCGGTCGGTGAGGACACCGGCCGGGGAGAAAAAGAAGCATAAAAATTAATCATAAGACGGATTTCTATGCCGCAGATTCGCAGATTATCCTGAGAATTTTGCGGTTTTTTTTGTTGACCTGATTCCGGTCGGTGAGGACGCCGGCCAGGGACTGCAAGGAAGTTTTACCCAGTGTGCCTTTGTGAAAAACCTTTCTTACTCCTGTGGTAAATTCACGCATCCGCGGCAACTTTATTTTCAAGTATATTCGTTGTTATATAACCAGTACATGAAAATTGCAATCATCAACGGCCCCAACCTTAATTTACTTGGTAAGAGAGAACCCGGTATTTATGGCAACCAGTCATTTGAAACTTTTTTGGAAGAACTAAAAAGCAAATATCCTAAAGTGGAATTTTCTTACTACCAGAGCAATGTGGAAGGGGAGCTGATCAATGAAATACAAAGAGCCGGTTTTGATGCAGATGGAATTATTCTTAACCCTGGTGGTTATACACACACTTCGGTAGCCATTGGCGATGCCATAGCGGCCATTAAAGCGCCGTTGGTAGAAGTACATATTTCCAATGTACATGCCCGTGAAGATTTCCGCAAGCTCTCTCATGTATCATCCAAAGCGGCGGGAAGCATTTTTGGATTGGGATTGAAGGGCTATGAACTGGCCGTGCAGTATTTCCTGAAATAATAAAATGCATTTATTTTATTGCACCTGTTACACTACTATCCGGTATTTCATATGCCGAATCATGTCTTTCTTTTAATGATCTCATGGCACTATCCATTCCCTGGTCAACTTTCTTAAATTCTCTTAGCAAGCTATCGCTTTTACTTCTTGCATCTTTGGCTTCTTTTACGTTATCTGCTACCTCACGCACATTGCAGCAACACAATGAAACAATTATTAATAGAATGACCAGGATATTTCTGCGTATCAATGGTAATTTTTTTATTTCATAAAGTTGTTGAAGGGAGTTGATTCATTTAATTATAATATCACCCTTAACATCAATACAAATCCAGTATCCTGTTTGGAATCAGACGTCTTTTTGATAACATGTACGCCTGCTTTGGTCCATACTTTAAATACATCGCCTTTTTTTCTTTTGGCAACTTCCTTATCTATTTCGGGTATTATGGCACCGCGGGCAATCCATCCTAAATCACCTTTGGTAACACCTTCTCCACCCATGCTATAGGTTTGCGCCATGTCTTCAAAACTGGCAGCACCGCTTTTAACACGATCTACAATGCTGTTGGCCAGTGAATCTGCAATGCGCCTTGTAAAAATTGAAGTGTCTATAAACACCTGGCTGATGCGGTTAAAGGTATTGGGCAATTTTGCCAGTACCTGCACAAGGAATTTTTTATCATACGGGCCATACACTTTTTTAATTTTTCCATTGTAAGCCAGGCTATCACGGATGCCAGAGAAATGTGTGGTATTTAAAACGATCACCGTATCAATTTTATATTGCTTTTTAAGCACATCCCTGGCGTATGCAATCGGGTTAGGTGCATTTTCAAGATTTGTTTTTATCTGGGCAGTGGTAAGCTTTTGTGTAAAAGCCGTTTGACAGCATATTGTCAGTAATAAAATAGTTATAATATTCTTCATCTCAAAAAAGCGTTAGGTTGTAAAGATAGGGGAAGAATGCATGCGCAATGATGCTGTTGCGGCGGGGTATAAGCATAAAAAATAAGGGGGAAAATAAGAATATTTTCCCCGTTTCCCTGATTTGAATCAAATAAAGACATGCGGTGTCTTACTAAACTGTGACTCAAACAATCTTTAATATCGTATCAAAAATATTTAGCGCCTTTTGTCCGCCAGAAATCACGGTAAGAAACTGTAATTGTAAAATTTACATAGTTTTCTTTTATCAGTCCAGCCTGTGTTGTACCACGTTGACCAACATCAAGGCCCAGGCTCACACCCAATGAACTCAGACCAAGCTGGTTTTTTACCCTGAAAAGTCCATACCCAAGTGTAAGGCCCATCTCATTTAATTGTTGCCCGTTTATGTTCAGGTACGACTTGCCATAGTAAACGCCTGCCTGCAGAAAATTCTTTTCAAATTGTGAATTGTACCCTTTGAGCTTATTTGATACCTCAAAGCCAAGAGAGGCCCTGCTGCTGTTTTTTAAAGAATAATTGCTACCAGAATAATTGGTGGAGGTCCATGCTGCATATTTATAGTCGCCGGATAACGTGTATTTTTTATCTTTTGTAATACTAAAACCAATGCCCGATGAATTGGGCAATTTAAAATCTGCATTTTTTACATCATCAGATGTGCTGGAAATTTGGGTAGCATTGTCCGTAACAATTACACTGGCATCTGCTGCCAGTTTGTGTGCAGGCTGGTAAACGCCTCCTACGCTCACATCCCATTTTTTGCTGATGGGCAAATAATACTGCGCGCCGTAAGTAAAATTAAAATTTTTTAAAAATGTCTGTCGTGTAGTAGTAAGCGTAGTTGCCAAACCATCCGTAACCAGGCTTTCAGTTTGTGTAAGCGAACCAAAAAGATAAGAGGCATTCACACCTATTGAAAAATGTTTGAATGGCTGAAAAGAATTGCCCCAGTAAACCTGGTTAACGCCACCACTTCCATCATAGCTTACCGGAACAGTGCTATTGGTACCTTGTATAGTTTTTGAAGAATTGAATTCATAATTGGCAGTACTATATGGCATTAAACCGGCACTTGATCCCCACCATTTATTTATTTTGGTGGCAACTGATAAACGTTTTATCGCAAAGTCTTTACCGCTTGCCGAACTTCCTTCCAATGGGCTGCCTTTATAATTAACAAACTGTCCCCTGCCGGATATTTCAAAAACAAAAAACTGTTGCTGAAGGGCTGAATAAGATGCGGGATTATTATTAATAATATACTTATCATTTCTATATGCCAGGCCGGTATTGGCCATTCCGCCTGTGCGGTTGAACAGGTTGTTCTCAATATCCCCTATGCCGAGTATAGAATAAGGCGAATTGGTGTTCTGGCTGTAAAGACTGCAATAAGACAGTAACAGCAATAATGCAAGTATGGATGGGAATTTCATTGATAACTTTATTTAATCACTGAAATATAATAGACATTCAGTTGTAATTTATTTTTTGTATTCTGCGCATCGCCTATTACAAGCCTGTTAAATGAAGAAAAGCGTGTGTCCGTTGGTGGTATAAGCAACAAGCCATCTTTATTAATTGCCGCATTGGTAATTTCCTGTTGCAGGTAACCGGTAACATCATATGTATAGTTTGTATTGGTACCATACACCCCATCAATTGAGAGGTTGCCTGTTTCAGTGGATGCCGCACCACTGCTTGCAGACGTAATGGAAGCGCCTGGTTCATTGGCACCATCCGTTTGTGCGCCAAATAATACAGGAGGAAGCGGGTAGAAGCCATTAAAACTGTTCAGTATTGGTTTTACAATAAGATCCGCTCTTATTATTTTAATAAAATCAGAACGTTCCAGCAGGCCACGTATAGTGGGAAAGCTAATCTTGAGGTATATGCCTGCAGCAGACTGCAGGTAACCAACATTACCTGAAGCAGAAGAAACAAGTTCGTTGTTTTGTGTGTTCAGTGCAGCAAGTGGTGTACCGCTTCTGTCGGTAGTTATATGATTAAACTGCAGGGGCTTGTTAAAAAAGGTAAAATCAAAAAATTTTTTATCCCTTGTAATCTCTGTCTGGTGATAGTAAAGACGCATTACCACACTGTCTTTCAGTCCGTAAATATTGTTATTGCTTGTTGAAGAAATCTGCAGGCCTTTGAAATAATCTGTAAATAATAAATTGTCTTTAAGTATATCCGCTTTTGTTTTAATCATATTGTACAACTCGATGCCTTTTGCATCACTGAGTCTTATGTTGGCACTGTCGCCGGTTAAGGGACGCAGTAGCAAAGTTCTGCTTCCCAAGGGCGTGGCGTTTGCCGGCCAGCTGTTAATATTATAAAAATACGATTGGTTCTCAGCGAATTTTATTTCCTGGCTGAGCTGGTTAACGGAAATGGTTACCGGCAGCGTTGTATCACCATAATAAGATCCGGTGCATTTCATTAAAAGTACCAGCGAGTCATATTGGGCATTATCCAGCAGATCTGTAAGTGAAGGCGGCGCCAGTTGCAGGTAAGAAGCAGCACTTGTTTTTCCAAAATAAATATCTGAGTAACTCCCTGCAAGCACACTGCCACTTTGCGATGTAATTACAGAATCCTTGTAAATAGCAGACACAACAGGTTTGATGGAATCGACAAAAATAATATTGGTTATGCCGTTATCAACATATTGCTGCCCGTACTGTATGGCTGTTTTCTGGCAGCCAACAGTGAGTAAAAGAGAAAAAGAAATAATGGTAAGAGGAATCATTTTTAAGATACCAGGGATATTCCGCATCGCACAAAAAATTTGAGCAATGTTCGCTAATAAGGTGTTACGGTTTTGTTAGTATGTACCAGCACAACATATAACCCGGTAAACAAGGCTATTTTATCTACGAATGATTTTACAGGTTTTTACTGTAAAAAAGGACTGTTTTAGGGATAAAAATACATTGGTATATTTTCTATTGCTGTTCATCAGGTTTTTACCATTGAATTTCCATTTTAACGATTGCTGATATAGCTTATCCATTAGTTTCACCGCAAATATTTTACCGCCAAACAAAAAAATAATCTATGAAGCGTGTATTTTCTTTCTTTCTGCTTATTGGAAGTTCTTTGTTTTTATTTTATTCATGTACCAAATCAACATCTTCTACCACAGACACTATTGGTAACTGGATACGCCGGTCCGATTTTGACGGAGTGGCAAGAAGTGAGGCCGTTTCTTTTGTGATAGGTGATACCGCTTATATTGCTACCGGCTATGATGGAAGTGTTCGCCTGAATGATGTATGGAAATATGATGTGGTTAATAACTACTGGTTACAAAGGGCGGTTTTTCCGGGGGATGCCAGGAGCTCTGCCGTTGCTTTCAGCACTACTGCAAAAGGATATATTACAACCGGTTTTAACGGGCTTGTTAAGCTAAAGGATACCTGGGAATATAACCCGGCTCAAAATGTATGGACAAAAAAATCTGATTTTGGCGGAACTGCCAGGATTGATGCAGTTGGTTTTGGTATAAGTGATAAAGGATATGTTACCACCGGTAATGATGGTAATGATTTAAAAGATTTCTGGCAATACGATCCCGCTGCAGATTCATGGACACAAAAAGTAAGTTTAGGTGGTTCTAAACGTTCCGGTGCTGTTGCTTTTGTATATAAAAACCTGGGGTATGTTGTAACCGGCATCAATAATGGCCTTACTGTAAATGATTTTTGGGTGTACGACCCTGCTGCTGATAAATGGACAGAGAAAAATTTCATTTCAAATGTAAGTACGGAAACCTTTGACGATAGTTATGCGATTGTCCGCAATAATGCGGCTTCTTTTGTTATGGGTGATAAAGCGTATGTGTGTGCAGGTGAAAGTGGCAGCATAATAAAAACAGTATGGGAATATGATTTTGCTACTGATATATGGGTTAAAAAAACTGACTGGGAAGGATTGGAAAGAACCGGTGCTGTTGGTTTTTCAGTAAAGAACAGGGGTTTTCTTGGTACCGGCAGAAACAGTACGTACCGCTTCGATGATTTCAGGGAATTTCTTCCAAATGCCGTATATGACGTTAATGACTAAGAAAAATTTATTGGTATGGCTGGTTTCAGCTGCTATGCTGGTAGCTGGTTATGTAATACTATTTACAAAAAAAAATCAACAGGCAGCAAACGACTTGCTGCCTGTTGATTTACATTCCGTAAAAATGGCTGACGGATGGGGATACGAAGTGCTGGTTGATAAAAAAATATTTATTCACCAGGATTGCATTCCGGCCATTTCTTCATTTAAGAAATTTAACAGTGAGTCCGAAGCGCTTTTAATTGGAAATAAAGTAGTAGAAAAAATAAAGAGCGGACACAAACCCGCTGTTACCTTGCAGGAGATAAACGCTTCCGGAATACATTATTGAGCAGGTTTGTTTCTATCCTCTTTATCTATTTTCCCCTTGTTCGCCTAACCTAAGAATTCATCTTCACAATATCAAGCAGGTTATTCCGGTAGCTGTTACCGATCGGCAATATTTTCTCCGCAATTTCTACTTCTTTTTTAGTGATACTGTCTATATGATTGAGCGATACAATATAGGACCGGTGAATCCGTACAAAATTTCTGGCCGGCAGGCGCTCTGAAAATGTTTTCAGGTTTTGGAGTGTAATAATTGGTTTGCTTTTTTTGCTGGTATACACCTGTGTATAATCTTTGAGCCCTTCACAAAAAATAATATCATCATAATTTACTTTCAGAATGCGGTATTCTGATTTTATGAAAAAATATTTTTCATCTCTGTGATTATTTTCTGAACGTGAGCCAAGTATTTGTATGATGGCCCTGTTTACTGCATCCAGAAAAACAGTGTATGATAAAGGTGTGCCGTTTACAGCAAGATTAGTGTAGCCTGAATTATCTTCTTCTAATGTAGTACAAATAAAAACCGGTGATTTATCTTTTTGCGGCAGATCATCTTTTATCTGCGAGTATTGCCTTGCGTTAAGAAAAATAATATCAGGGATAGCGGTATCTATTAATTGTACAGTCTCTTTAATGGTAGAAGTAGTGGCCTCTAAAGTGAGTGAACCCGTTTTTTCTATGAAACCAGTTAACTCGAGGTTACTTTCTGCGGTATCTTTAAGTAGTAAGCATTTTAAAGTCATAAGCGTAAAATGAGTCAGGTGCAATTTCTGTATAAGTCTGGTTAAGCAGGCGTTAAGGGTTGCAGCGTTTACTTAAAATAGGTGAGTAACAGATTTTTAGGGGTGAATTAAAATATTATTAAGAGTTAAAAATATTTTACCTGGCTTATCCGGAAATTCTTGTTTGAAATGCCCGCCGCGGCATAATTTATCATTTCCCCGGCTCAACCTTAACAGTGTATTACAACTGGCCTGGCAATAAACTGCGTTTGGCGCTGTAATTTTGTAAAGCAGTGACTAACAATGTTAAATCAGTCAATTTGGTACCGCAATGAAAAAACCGGAAAAGCGTTTTACTTATAACTACCGGTATGAATAGTGAAATAATATTAAAATTTTATATATGCGTTTGTTATTATTTATTAGCTGTCTTTTCTGCGTAACTGCCCATGGGCAATTAAAAGATTTCACGATTGGTGTGCGCGGAGATACTTTAAATGGGATGGATAAAAACGGAAAAAAGCAGGGTAAATGGGTGATACATCATGATGGAGTAAGAGGCGAACCCGGCTTTGAAGAAGAAGGCGCTTTTTTTGATGACCGGAGAGAGGGCATCTGGAGAAAATTTACGCTGATAGGCGATCGGTTTGCTGAAGAAAATTATCACTGGGGTTTTAAAGATGGTCCCAGTAAGTATTTTGATATGAATGGCGAATTGTTAAAAGAGGAAAACTGGCGGGCATTCAATCCTGATAAAGTATATGATACCATTGATGTGGAAGATGTAACAAGGCCGGATCATTATACCCGTGTAATTGTAAAAAATGAAGGATCTTCTTTAAAGCACGGTACCTGGAAATATTATGATCCCACTGCTGGTTTTATTACTAAAACTGAATTTTGGACACTGGGCAAATTAGAGAATAGTGACGACCCTTTAGGAGGGAAAACAAAAAAAACGGTAACAGACAGCAGCGCTGCAGTTAAAGCAAAAGCCAAACCGAAAGAAGTGCTGGATTTTGAAAAGAAAAATGCAGGCAAAAAGAAGATAAGGGTGAGAGACGGCAGTACTTTTTAAGAGCGCGAAACGTCAGGCACAAGCCTGGCAAACGCTGTCTCCGCAGGCCTCACCCTTCACGTCTCATGATGTAGACTCTCTTTCTATAAGCATGGATGTTATTATTTTACTTTCAGGCACCGTTTTTTTCTTATCAAGCAGCTGAAATAAAATATTAGCGGCTTCCTTTCCTATATCAAATGCCGGTTGTGTAATTGTAGTTAATGAAGGATTTAGCAATGATGCAGTTTCAAGATTAGAAAAACTTACAATTTTTAAATGTTTTGGAACAGATAGTTTCAGATCCCTGGCTACATGATAACAAAGTATACCCAGTTTTTCTATTGAAGATAATATTCCATCTGGCTGCTGTGCGGCCACCGCTTCTTTTATCAGCGCATAATTTTCTTTTTCATCTTTATCGCAATCAATAATAAGATTTTCATTTACGGGTAAGTTTGAATGTATCAATGCATCCGTATAACCCTTTAAACGCAGTTTACCTGCTGAAAGATTTTTAAGTGCCAGCAGGTACATAATCTTTTTACAACCTTTCTCAATTAAATGAATGGTGGCTTTGTAGCTGCTGTCATAATCATCGGTAGTTACGTTCAGCATATCAGCAGACTCACACACCCTGTCAAAAAGAATAACAGGCAGTCTTTTATTAAGTTCCCGGATATGATCATAATTACCCGTCTCGCTGGAGAGTGAGATTAATAAACCATCCACCCTGCCATTAGCAAGACTGTTTACAAATCCTGTTTCATTTTCGGCAGATTCATGGGTGAGGTAGATCAATACCTGGTAGCCTTTTTGCCTGGCAATTTCTTCTATTCCATTTATAGCAAGTGAAAAAAAGTTGTTTGCCAGCTCCGGAAAAATAACAGCAATATTTTTGCTTTTTTGTTCACGAAGACCCGATGCAAATGGATTGGGCTGGTAGTTCAGCTTCTTCGCAAGATCCCATACTTTTTTGCGGGTTTCAGGCCTTATCTGGTAACTGTCCCTCAAAGCCCTTGAAACTGTAGCAATCGATAAATTCAGTTCATCTGCCAGCCTTTGTATATTGACTTTATCCATTATATTGACGGCATTTTTTGTACGGGCACCGGGCACGGTAAGTTGAAAACGTTTTCATAAATAAATATATCAAAATTGTAAAAGGAAGTAAAATCTATTTAGCTTTAGAACGAATAATTCCGCTATCATTATTAAACGATTGGATTTTCGGAACCATACTAACTAACTATCTTGCCTGCATGAATCAATTAAAACCCGGTGACTACGCCATATTCGCTGTTTATTTCGTTTTCATTTCCTGGTATGGCTATTATATATACAAAAGAAAAAAAACGGGTCAGCAAGGCGCCAAAGACTTTTTCCTGGCAGAAGGATCGCTTACCTGGTGGGCCATTGGGGCTTCACTGATAGCATCCAATATTTCTGCAGAGCATTTCATAGGCATGTCCGGTTCTGGTTTTGCACTTGGCCTCGCTATTTCTACCTACGAATGGATGGCCGCGGCAACACTTATCATCGTGGCGGTGTTTCTGTTGCCCGTATACCTTAAGAATAAGATTTATACCATGCCGCAGTTCCTGCACCAGCGGTACAACAGTACGGTCAGTACGGTCATGGCCATCTTCTGGTTGCTCGTGTATGTGTTTGTCAACCTTACTTCTATCATTTACCTCGGTGCACTGGCCATATCATCGGTTTCCAACATTCCATTTTCGTATTGTGTTATTGCTCTGGCATTCTTCTCGGTTATTGTAACATTGGGTGGAATGAAAGTAATTGGCTACACAGACGTGGTGCAGGTGTTTGTGCTTATACTCGGCGGGCTCACCACTACCTATCTTGCGCTAACCATGGTATCTGGTCATTTCGGGTTTGGTAAAGACGCGTTGAAAGGATTGTTTTTGCTGAAAGAAAAAGCGCCGGAACATTTTCACATGATATTTAATAAGTCGAACCCTTACTATAAAGATCTGCCAGGCTTATCAGTTCTGATAGGCGGTATGTGGATCAACAACCTGAATTACTGGGGCTGTAACCAGTATATTATTCAGCGTGCACTGGGCGCCGATTTAAAAACAGCCCGCAGCGGTATTTTGTTTGCCGCTTTTTTAAAACTGCTGATACCTGTAATCGCTGTGTTACCAGGTATTGCCGCTTATGTTTTATACAGCCAGGGTATGTTTAGTGAATCATTAAAAGATGCAGCCGGTGTGGTAAAGCCGGATCATGCGTATCCTACCTTGCTGAATCTTTTACCAGAAGGCATGAAGGGGCTTGCTTTTGCAGCGCTGGTGGCTGCAGTAATTGCATCGCTTGCCGGTAAAGCCAACAGCATCTCTACTATTTTTACGCTTGATATTTACAAGAAGTTTTTTAATAAAGAAGCCAGCGAAAAAAAGTTGATCAGCACCGGAAGATGGGCGGTTATTGTAAGTATGGTTGTTGCCAGCCTCATAGCGCCGGCTTTGAGTACGCTTGATCAGGCCTACCAGTTTATACAGGAATATGTTGGGTTTATTTCGCCCGGTGTGCTTGCCATTTTTTTATTGGGTATTTTCTGGAAGCGTACCAGTTCTGCGGCGGCGTTGGCAGGGGCGTTACTTACGATTCCGCTGTCTATCGTGTTAAAATATTTGCCCGTGTGGACAAATGGCGCCTTCCCGGATTATCCTTTCCTGGACAGGATGACGATTGTGTTTGTCTTTATTGTGGTGCTGATGATAGCCATGAGTTTGCTTGATCCTAAAACAAAAAATGCTGAGCGCATTATTGAAGTAGATAAAACTCTGTTCCGCTGCTCTCCGTCTTTTATTATTGGTTCGGTTTTGATAGTGGGTATTCTAACAGCGCTGTATACGGCTTTTTGGTAAGACCTCATCCCCGGACCTCTCTCCAACGCAGTTGGGAGAGGGTGCCACAGGTAAAAGTCTTCAAAAGTAATACTTGCGGATTCTTGAACCTATAGCTGTCTGGAAGATTTATTACATACACCCATGGTAGTTATAAATTATGTGTTCAAAAAAATATACATGAAAGATTGAATTGCGTGAACCCCTCGCTTGAAATTAATAGTGAGTTTTACGGATCGGCTCCCTTTCGTAAGAGACATTTTAGCTTCCCTTTTCTTTTATGAGAAGGTGGATGAAGTACCGAAGGTGGAAAAAGGTCGGGGAAGAGGGAACATATAAAAAGCGATGGCCACTTTTGCAAGTGGCCATCGCTTTTTTAGTTAAGTTATTATCTGCAGGAAATTATTAATATCCCTGGTTTTGTTTCAGGAAATCCGGCAGGTTAGAAGCCCCGTCAATCGCTGTCTGCGGTATCGGGAATATTCTTTTGTTTTTATCTGTATTAGATTTTTCGGTCCAGGTGCCTTCATATTTCCCAAAGCGTATCATGTCTGTACGGCGCACCATTTCCCAATACAATTCAAAACCTCTTTCCCTGAATAGCAAATCAAGTGTAATGGCGGGAAGATCTGTGCCTTTAACTGCGTAGGCTGTTCTTGATGTTCTTACTGTATTTACATCAGTGAGTGCACCGGCAGCGTCACCCTTACGCAATTTTGCTTCTGCACGCATCAGGTAGATATCGGCAAGACGGAGTATTATAATATCTGCCTGCCCAAAATTTCTACCGCTGGCGGAAGCGCGGCTGAATTCATATTTCTCTACACGGTAACCGGTGGAATAATTGCTACCCACAACGCTGAAATCAATGGCCAGGGTAAAATCTACCGGCAAATTTGGATTACTCCTTGACAGGTTAAATAATTTACCCACTTTAAAATTTCCGTTGCTGCATTTTACAAAAGCACCGGCTACGCGTTGCAGGCCGTATTGCTGACCACGCAGGATACCCCTGTCTTCATTAAAATCGGTAACACAGGAGTCGCCGGGGTTTGTGTAGATGGAAATGTTTTGTTTGTAAAATCTTGGGTCTGCGGCTGCCGGGTCAGTGGCGCCATTGGCTGCTGTCCAGCTTGCGTAAAAATCTGGTGTAATGGCCGGACCATCTGTACCATTTGCTGCAGGAAATGCAGGCAGTGGATACTGGTCGCCAGACAAAGAAAAATATGCCATACGGTTGTGGCCATTCAAATCTGAGCGCTGATCAATAGCAAAAATCAATTCTTTATTGTCGTGATTAACATTTCCAAATATGGCAAAATAATCAGGTGATAAAGAGAACAGGTTAGCACTGATAATCTTATCACTGTACTCTACCACTTTATCCATATCGCCGGGGGCAAATGTAAACGTAGCCGCATATGGGTCCCGATAAACGGCGGCATTCAGGTAAAGTCTTGCCAGCAATCCCCAAACACCAGCTTTGGTAAGCCTGCCGGGGCCAGTGGTATTGTCAAGTATGGGCTCTACTGCCAGCAGCTCATTTTTAATGTATTCTACTGCTTCAGTACCACGTATGATTTTAGACAATACTTCAGCATCCTCTTTTACAAAGGCAACACCAAAAAGGTCAAGGCTCATCAGGTTATAATAAGCCCGCATGCCCCTTGCTTCGGCTATGTATAGCGGTGCGCTCGGGTCTTTGTTGACTTTCAGTGAAGTAATCGCCGTTACAGACCGGGAAATTTCCTGTGTAACCAGGTTCCAGGTATTCTTCACGTTCACATCGCTTGAAATGGTTTCATGCTTGTGCATATTCAGGTAGATACCATTGTCACCCCAGTCTGTACCGCCGCGATAGGGGAGTATGGCCTCGTCGGTAGATATTTCCTGCAGGGTGAAATAATTGGTATGCAGGAAAATATCCGGGAGACGGGCATATACCGGGGCAATCAGCCCGTCTGCTATTTGCTTATCTGACAGGTTAGTAGTTACTAATATTTCATCCAGTGCCTTTTCATTCAATTTGCTGCAACTGCTGATTGTAGCAATCAACACCAGCAGTAAGGCGGATTTAATAAATCTATTTTTCATGACTGTTATTTTTAAAATGAAACGTTTAATCCAAAAATAAATGACCGGGCCTTCGGGTAGGTCAGGTAATCAATACCATAAGACAATACACCGTCTACCTGCCTGTCTGTGTTTACATCCGGATCATATCCATCGTACTTGGTTATTACAAAAACATTTTGTGCGGTTACAGATAACCGTAAGGCGGTAACCCAGCGGCCAAGACCCAGTTTGGTGGGGTTGAAATTATAACCCAGCGCCAGGTTGTTTAAACGGAGAAATGCGCCGCTTTTTAAATAGCGTGTACTCACTGGTGCTGAATTGCTTATTGATTCGTTTGGAAAGGCAATTGCTTCAGCCGTGGTATTAATACCTTTTGACAATTTCAATTTATAAAAAATAGCGTTGGCCGTATTGTCGTACACCTTATTGCCGGATATTCCGTTAAAATTTGCTACCAAATCAAACCCTTTGTAACCCAGGCTGCCATTGAAATTGTACAGCACATTGGGCAAAGCCTGTCCTGCGGCAATCCTGTCTTTGTCAGTCACGATGCCGTCTTTATCAGTATCCCTGAAAGTACTGATACCATTGGCATCAAAGCCTGTCCATTCTTTCAGGTAGAAAGTACCGATGGGCTGGTTGTTGATATAACCGTTGATGGTAGCCGAAGTAAGACCAGAACCCGAAGCCGAGCCTGAAGGAAGCACAGTGAATGGTGAATTGGTTACTTTATTGCTAATCAGCGTAAGGTTACCGCCAATAGAATAACGGAAACCTTTATCGTTGTTCACGCGGTATTCCAAATCAATTTCAAGGCCTTTGTTATTAATGTTCATGTCCTTCACGTTTGTCCATACTTCCGGTGCAGGCACAATAGGATCCGTTGGTATTACCTTCAGCAGAATGTTATTGGTATTCTTGTTAAAAACATCAATTGAACCGTTCAACCTGCCTTTAAATAATCCGAAATCCAGTCCCACATTGGTCTGTGTACTCACTTCCCATTGTATATCAGAATTTGCCAGCCTGCGATAGGTAAGTCCAGAAGGATAATTTCCTGTTCCTGTGAGCGGATAACTGGTGCTGGAGGAAACACTTGCCGTGTAACTTGGCAGCGTAATTTTAGGTTCTATTTCCTGGTTACCCGTCTGTCCCCATCCTGCTCTTAGTTTCAGGTTGCTGAATATGGAATTCTTCATGAATGCTTCTTCCGTTATTTTCCATCCCAATGAGAAGGAAGGAAAATATCCGTATTTGTTATTACCACCAAATTTGGAAGATCCATCTGTTCTGAAATTCACAGTAGCGAGGTACTTGCTTTTGTACTGGTAATTTACCCTGCCAAAAAATGACTGCAGCTCATTGTTCAGTGCATAGCCGCCGGGCGCATTATTTACCAGCGTTAATTCCGTGCCGGTGCCTGGATTGTATTGTGGTTCTACCGGTGAAATCGGGAATTTATTGATGCTGTAATTACGGCCCTGCAAAAATACTTTCTGGTAAGAATGGCCTGCCAACGCATCTATTTTATGATCACCAAAAGTATGCGCATACGTCAGGTAATTTTCTATTAGTGTATTGCGGTTGGTAGTGTAATACGTTTCCAGGCGGCCATCACGCTGCGGAATTAAACTGGGCAGCCCCTGTACATCCCTGGTGCCGGTTGAATTATCAACACCAAAATTCAGTTTATAGCTGAGGTCTTTTGTCAGTTTCAGCGTACTGGTAATATTACCCAGCACCCGGTTAATTTTTGTGATCTCTTTATCCAGGGTAAAAGATTGCAGTGGGTTGGTAATGGCCTGGTATTGCGCCGGATTACCATTGGCATCGCGTGCCGGGTAAGTTGGGTTATTGGAAAGCGCATTACCAATTACATCCTGTATGGGCGGACGCGTGCCATTGGTACTGGTGGCGGTAAGGTTGGCTTCCACTGTACGCCTGTCTTCCAGGAAACGCTGTGTTACATTGAAACGGCCGGTATAACGGTTAAAGTCATTAAATTTAATGATGCCCTGCTGTTTCTGCATGCCAAAAGATGCATAGTAAGACAGTTTATTAGCGCCACCGCTTAAAGTAATGTTATGGTTTTGTGTGATGGCGGTACGTGTAATTTCTTTTTGCCAGTCGGTGTTGCCGCCCTTATCGTCAAGTACACCGCCAACAGCCACTACATTTTTTTTGTAATCGGCAGTAGAAAAAATGGGTATTTTTCTTGCAAGGTTAGATATACCCAGGCTGCCAGAATAGCTCATAACACTGGTGCCCGCTTTACCTCTTTTGGTTGTAATTAATATAACGCCATTGGCGCCTCTTGTACCATAAATAGCACTGGCCGAAGCATCTTTCAATACATCTATGGATTCAATATCCTGCGGGTTCATAAAATTTAACGGGTTGCCGCCGCCTGTGCTTGAATTGTCAAGCGCAAGTCCATCCACCACAAATAAAGGTGTATTACCCGTTCTTACGCCACCCGGTCCACGGATGCTGATGGCAAGTGCGCCGCCCGGTTCACCACTGGCAGAAGTTACGTTTACACCAGCCACTTTACCCTGCAGCAATTGCTCGGGGGAATTGATAATACCCCGGTTAAAGGATTCCACTTTTAGTGATTTTACTGAGCCGGTTATGTCCTTCTTACTTTGTGTGCCATAACCTACTACAACCACCTGTTGCAGGTCTGCGGCAATAGCTTCCAGTTTAATGTCAACAACAGTTTTACCCGATATGGATACCTGCTGACCGGTATAGCCAACAAAGCTGATTACAAGGATCGATTTGTCATCAACAACAGAAATGGAAAAATTTCCATCAGCATCTGAAGAGGTCGTGCGTTTAGTATTTTTTACAGCAATCGTAGCGCCTGCCAGCGGATTACCCGAAGCAGCATCTGTAATACGGCCGGTAATTGTTTGATCGGGTGGACTGATAAAATGCTTCACAGGAATTCCTTTACCGGAAGCAGCAAGACCACAGATGGTAAATAATAGCCCCATCAGCAGCCCGAACCTGGTTTGAATAGTTCTTTTCATTGTAGTTAGTAGTTGGTTAAAATATGAATATGAGCAATCTCTGATTAATTTGCAAAATAAAGAAACAGGGATTGTTCAAATACCGCACTAAACATAGATAATATTTTGATTACTTATCCTTAATACAAAATTAATTTCCATGTAAACGTTTTCATAAGCTAAATGATAGCATGGGAGATCGCACAAATGGAAGCAAGTCCGGTAATTTTTCTTCTTACGGGGTTTTATATGGGTTCTTTTAAAGGTCAGGTACTAATTTTTTTCGGGCGGTAACTGCCCGCAATTCGAGGCTTTCAGAGAATCGTTTTTATGAATATTTATCTGTTCCTGATTAAATGTATGTGCAGGTTTGCCTGAACATTTTTATAAACACCGTTAATTGTACAAGCGATAGGTAATCCGCAACAATTATTCAGCACATGAAAACTTTATTGGTTGTGGTATGATTGATGCAGGAATCTTGTCCTTAAAAATAAAAAGGCAGCGGTTATTATTTTTCCACATTTTTCATAACTAAACGAACATTCATTTATATTTGTTTTCAGATGAGAACAAGGGACGACAATAAAATACAGGCCATCCGGCAGAAGGCTGTCGACCTGATAGTAAGGCAGGGCTTTGATGGATTCAGTATGCAAAAGCTGGCAAAGGCGGCCAGTGTATCCCCTGCTACTTTATACATTTATTACAAGGACCGTGAAGATCTGATCATGCAGCTTTGGGCAGATGCTTTCAGGGATATGGCGGAGGCCACTTTAAAAAATTTTAACCCCAATATGTCTTTTAGTGAAGGATTGAGGGTGCAATGGATGAACCGGGCAAAATTTTGTATGAAGCATCCGCAGCAGATGACGTTTATGGAGCAACTGCGGCATTCACCACTGCAGGAAAAAGCACTGTGCATGATACGCGGAAGCTTTAAAGATACCATGACAGCCTTTGTTTTAAATGCAATAAAAAGAAATGAACTGGTGAAAGTACAAATAGAGGTGTATTGGTCCATTGCATTTGCTCCAATGTATAATCTTGTAAAATTTCACCTGGAAGGAACAAGTATAGGTGGAAAAAAATTTACACTGACAGAAAAAGTAATGAATGAAGCACTGGCGCTGGTAATTAAAGCACTGACGCCCTGATTATTTTAAACCACGCGGGTGCAATTCAAAATATACAATTGAAAATTTAATTTTTTTATGGAAGTATTAATATTAAAAACAAATATCCGGTATAAAAAGCAGGTGAAAACCGTAGCCTCTTTGCTAGATGGACAGGGCAATATTTCCAGGTGGAATATTGATTTGAATGATATCGATAAAGTGCTTCGTATTGAAGCAGATGATATGGAACTTACAGAAGTGGTTCAATTAATTCAGGAAGCTGGTTTTCATTGTGAAGAACTGGCAGGTTAAAAATCACGTTATGGAATCAACAAAAAAATTGCCGCCGGTAAAGGAAAAAGTATTTACTTCTTACCAGGTGTTTATTATAGCCATCATTGCTATTTTACAATTCACTATAATATTAGACTTTATGGTATTGTCGCCACTGGGCGCTATATTATTGCCAGCGTTTCACATAACAACCCAACAATTTGCGCTGGTAGTTTCTGCCTATGCATTCAGTGCGGGGGCGTCCGGGTTATTGGCAGCAGGCTTTGCTGATAAATTTGACAGGAAAAAGATATTGCTTTTTTTCTATACCGGTTTTATGGCAGGTACATTTTTATGTGCCATTGCACCCACCTATCATTTTTTATTGGGAGCAAGAATAGTAACCGGCATCTTCGGCGGCGTAATTGGTTCTGTAAGCATGGCCATTATTACCGATTTATTTAAAGTGGAAGTGCGTGGAAGAGTCATGGGCTTTGTGCAAATGGCTTTTGCGGCCAGCCAGGTATTGGGCCTTCCTATCGGATTATTTTTAACCAATCACTTCAGTTGGCACGCACCGTTTTGGATGATAGGGGCTGTGGGTGTACTGGTGGGGATTGTTATTGTAATTTATATGAAACCGGTAGATGGCCATTTGCTTATCAAGTCTGATCGGAACCCTTTTGAGCACTTGTTAAAAACGCTTTCACACAGAACTTATTTACGTGCTTTTCTTGCTACTACTTTACTGGCTACCGGCGGATTTATGCTGATGCCTTTTGCCAGTACGTTCAGCACCAATAATCTGGGGATTGCTTTTAAAGACCTGACGCTTGTTTATTTAATAACCGGCGCTTTTTCTATTCTTACCGGCCCTATGGCAGGCAAGGCAAGTGATAAAATTGGAAAGTTCAAAATGTTTGTGATTGGGTCGTTGTTAAGTATCGTAATGGTATTAATATACACAAATCTGGGTATTACGCCATTGTGGTTATTGATTACGCTGAATGTTGTTTTGTTTGCGGGTATTTCAGCGCGTATGATTGCTGCTCAGTCATTGATGACAGCCATTCCATTGCCGCAGGATCGAGGTGCGTTTATGAGTGTTAACTCTTCAGTAATGCAAATAGCCGGCGGCATTGCAGCCTATATTGCAGGGCTTCTTATTGTTCAAAGTAAAACTGGCCCCGTTTTGCATTACAACAGAATTGGTTTCGCAGTATCTGGAAGTATGCTGGTAGCAATCCTTTTAATGTATATGATTGACAGGCACGTTAAGCAGAAAGCCGCCACCGCAGTAATAGCTGCTGTTAAAGAAGAAGAATTGGTACTGCTGGTTGAGTAGCAGTAAGTTTTTAGCCATTAGTATAACTATTGACTGTTAATACTATCAACTTTTGATAAGAGAATCTTTCAATTCTGAATGAACGTTAAATGGTCTTGCCTTCTTAATAGCTAAAGGCTTACAGCTAATAATTTTTTCCCGCTGCCCAAAAAATAGCATTTTTGAAAAGCAGTGTATAAGATTCATTTTTGAACAAATCTGGTGAGTGCCCCATAAAAATATAAAGATTGCGTGCCGGAAAATTTTCATTGCTCCAAATAACAGGATGATCTCCCATCTTTATTGCTGAAGAAGGTGCATATGATGATTCATCAGCACTTGCAATAACGTGTACATTGGGCCGGGGCGTTTTGTTGTACGTGTAAAATTCATCTTTTTCAATAATAAATGAAGCGGGAACATCTTTCATGCACGGATGCTTTTTGTCTTCAACATTTATTTTGGCTGAAACAAAGCTGGCTATATAATTTTCATAGCGGATACCACCCATGAAACCAGAGAACCATTGCCACATAGGGTAACCATCAAACCCGCCCAATAAACTGGCGTGATGAAATCCAAGCCACCCGCCTTTTCCCTGCTCAATATATTTTTGAAATGCATTTGCCGCTTCCGCTGTCCAGCCATAAGGAGGATAATCCAGTTGAATAAAAAGCTGGTATTGTTCCAGCATAGAATCATTGATGCTGGTACTGTTGGCAATATAAGTTATAGAAAAGTTGCTGTCAGCCGCCAGCTTATTCAACCATATTTTTGCGGCTTTAGAATATTCAATATGGTGGCCGCCATTTTCTGCAATTGCGATTACATTAAAACGGCTTTTCTTCTTTATTACAGGTTTCTGTGCTGATGCAGTATTTAAAAGAAAAACTGCAAATGCAAGTACCGGCAGTATTTTTTTTTGAATCTGAATAGCTGGCATGTAAACCGCTTTATTTCCCTGAAGATAAGTTTTTTACAGTCAAGTTTTTTTAATGATTGTAGAAAAAAATCTCCAACTTATTATAAGCGTACTGGTAAGATTGTGGCATGAAATTGTCATACAATATAACGCATAACGGCATTCAACAAATAAACAAAAATGTAAATATGGAACTACACTTAGAGAAACCATGGAGCCATGTTAAAGAAAAATTGAAGGAGCATAATACAAAACTGACAGACGAAGACCTGCAGTACGAAAAAGGTAAAGAAGATGAATTATTAGAAAGATTATCAAAAAAAATGGGCAGATCCAAACAGGAAATCAAGGAGTGGATTGAAAGCCTTTCATTTAATGATTAATTATGTACAAAGTAAAATTATTCAGCGGGAAGAAGACAGATACTTTGCAAAATACCGTTAACGAGTGGCTGCAAATGAACAAAGATATCCTTATTCATAGCAGCAACATTACCGGAAGCAATGGGGAAGATCTGGGATCCAATGAATATAATTTTTATATTCTGTATACAGGTCCTGATGAGCATTCCGAAGAATTAAAAGAAATGGCGGCAAATGTAACACAGGAGCAATCCGTAGAGGTCAAAGAAATGAACCCGGAGATAATGAAACCTTCCAGTTAATTCCGGCTACCTTATTATCCCCAGGCTTTTTTTAGAAAGCGTAGAAAATTGCCGTGTAGAACATTTTCAATATTAGCATCGGTATAACCCCGCTTCTTTAAAAGCGGAACAAGTCTCTGCAAATCAGCAATGGTATCAATATCGTAAGGACTTTGTTCTTTTCCAAAAGCACCATCAAGATCTGTTCCAATGCATATATGCAGTGTATTGCCGGCCAGTTGGCAAATATGATCCATGTGGTCAATTAATTTTTCTAAATTGCAGTTAGCGCTTTTCGGTGTAGAAATCCCCCGTTGCCAGCCAGGCACCATCATCCATGCATCCAGTGCACCGCCAATAACAGCCCCGCGTTCAATTAATACTTTTATTTGTTCATCACTGAATTGACGGTTGTGATTTACGAGTGCCCTGCAATTATTATGGCTTGCCCATACATGCCCATGAAAATGATCCATTGCCTGCCAGAACGCATCATCGCACAAATGCGTGGCATCCAGTATAATATCAAGTGCCTCCATTTTTTGCAATAATGCTAACCCGTTTGCCTTCATCTTTCCCGTAGCATCTGTTCCATTAGCATACCTGCCAGGTCCGTAATGCGCAGGTCCAACAGCCCTTAGTCCATACTGATGCGCTGTTTCAAGATGTTCAATTGTAACCAATGAATCCGCTCCTTCGAGGCTCAGTATATATCCTATCGGTTTTTTATCGCCGGGTTTTCCATCATTCCATAATGCAATGTGTTTTTCAAAAGAAGCTATGTTATTTATTTGGGTCATTTCCCCGGCTTCTTCCATGGCTTTGTACCATGCCAGCTGCCCCTGCGATTGCGCCCATGCCTGTTGAGGCGAATGCCAGCCGGGTAATTTATTTCCAGGATTTACATACCTGCCAATCTGCGTGGCAACTACAATGCCTATATTGCCTTCTCTTAATGCTGGTAATGAAACTACGCCATTACCGCGGTCAGGTTTATCCGTTAGCCCCTGTTCCCTTTCACGGATTTCATTTAATGGTTTTGTCAGATCCCTGTTCCATTCCATGGCATTCATGCTGAGATCGAGATGCGCGTCTATAATAAACATGTTGTGTTTTTAAATTTTGTCGCAGAAAAACACCTTATTCCAGTTCAAACAATGCTTCAATTTCTACAGGAATATTATCTGGTAGAGAGCTAAAGCCAACGGCGCTTCTTACCCCTACGCCATTTTCTGTGCCCCACACCGTAGCGAATAATTCACTGCAGCCATTGATAATATATGGATGCTTTTCAAAACTTGCAACACAATTTACCATGCCCAATACTTTTATAACCCTTTTTATTTTATTGAAAGAGCCCAGGTTGGTAAAAATTGTTGACAACATAGTTAAGCCCACCTGTCTTGCAGCGAGTTTACCCTGTTCCATATCCAAAGCTTCACCGATACGGCCAATGATAAGGCTTTTATCATTTTGAAAGGGCCCATGACCTGACAGGTATAAATATTTTCCATCAATTAAATATGGTTTATAAACGCCCAAAGGTGCGGGTGCGGGTGGCAATGTTAATCCTGTTTGTTTAAATCTTTGATCGGCTGTTAAGTTTTCCATGTTGTTTTTATTAATGTATAAAAGGGCTGAAAATATAGTTTAATTTTAAAGTCTGCTGTTATAAAAGATCAGAATTTATTCCAGTTTTAATATTCCAAAAGCTGCAGGAATATGAAAATCAGGCCCGGCAGATTTTGGATCGATCCAGCTAATCCATTTCAATAATGGGTTGCCATTTTCTATGCCTGTACATTCTGCCCTGAATATACCTGCTTGCAGTATATTATCTTTCAGCAAACCCAATGTCTTTAAAGAAGGAATGCTAATAGCAGCTTCCAGCGTATACCCATCTTTTGTTTTCGACGTTTTGACTGTCAATTGATTTGTTGGCCATCGCCATTCATAATGCATTTGCCGGTAATAGTCCGCCCTGTAATCAAAAATTCTTCCTGTGGCATCCATTTCAAGGCAATAGTAAGGAGTCATTTTATCATCCACCTTAAAAAATATTTCCACCCTGTCTGATCTCCCAATCTCTCTTTTTTCCGTTGTATTGCTGAATGTAATGACAGAATCATCATTTACTTTGTACAACAGGTAAAGCCAGTTTGCATCATACAATGCAGCAAAAAAAGTGGCAGGTGCTTCAGTTTTTTCCCAGGGATAAATGAAATGAGTAAGCGTGTTGGCGCTTTTCCACGCCGTGGCATCTCCTTTGCCGTTTATTGTGATGGCATTGAACGGATTTTTTTTTATTGTATACACAGACTGACCGTACAGGTGCTGATGCTGAAAAATAAAAAAAGTCAAAAATAATATAGAGTCGAAAATTCTTTTCACACTTATTTTTTACTGGCTGAGTCTGCTCTTATTTTACTGACTTCAGCAGAAGTAATATTAATTTTTTCTTTGGCAAATCTCATTTTTACATAAGTAGCTATGGATGCTACCGCGTGGTCATCCAGGAACCCTTTGTGCGCTGGCATTACGCCATTATATGTTTTCCCGTTCACAGTAATTTCTTTCTGCAGGCCGTGCAGTATTGTATGTATCAAAGTATCACTGCCGCCGGTAATCCAGTTAGAGCCAGTCAGCGGAGGGTAACGGTTATTATCACCTTTTCCATCGCGCTGGTGACAGGAAACACAATAAGAATTATACAGTATAAGGCCAGCCATATCACCCCCTTTGCCCATATTGTCTTTTACTTCATCCGGCATTTTTATATAAGTCCTGGATTTTCTTTTTTCCATTTCTGCCAGTTGTGTGCCGCCAAATTTATTTTTATCTCCTTTATACATCACCCGCCATATTTTTCCTTTGTTGGATTCTGTAATGTACAAAGATCCATCAGGGCCTTCGGCAAGCCCCATGGGCCTGTATTTTGCATCACTGGTATTTATGACTGTGTCAATGCCTGTAAACCCGTCTGCAAAAACTTCCCATTTGGAGGCAATACCTTTTTCAATGGGAACAAAAACAACAATATAACCAGCCTGCGGATAAGGTGAACGATCTGTTGAGCCGTGAAATGCAATGAAAGCGCCATTTTTATACCGGTCCGGAAACTGATCGCCATGATAGAATAGCAGATCCATCGGCGCCCAATGACCGGGAAATCCCATTACTGGTAAATCGAACGCAGCTGCCCGGCCGACTATTTTACTATCGCCGCCATAACCTGGTTGTAAAATATTTTTTTCCTGCAACTGGTCATAATAAGCATACGGCCATCCGTAATTTCCATTCTCTTTTACTTTTATTAAAGGCTCGGAGGGTAATACAGCCGCCTGCCATGCTGTGTAGAGGGTTGGATAACGGGTATGAAAATTATCCATTCCGTTTACTGCTGCGTACAGGCTGTGCTCTTTTTTATTCCATGCTATACCAAGAATACTGCGCAATCCCGTGGCATATTTGTAGCCGTCCTGCTGGGTCTGGTTTGTTTTCGCATCATCAAACCGCCAGATGCCGGCATGGGTTTCCAGTTCGGGCGCAGGGTCCAGACCTTTACCACCGGGTATGCCCGCTGCACCTGCAATGTTTACATCCTGCGCTGCATCGTTTGGTGCGCCAAATGGAACATACATATTTCCGTTGTCATCAAAAGTAAAAGGTTTGGCTGTATGCCAGTGGCGAAAAAGTGCAGAATCAGTATCTGTAAAAATGGTTTCAGTTTTACTGTCGGGGATCAGTGAACTGCGTGTCAGTTTATTGCGGTAAATATGTTTAACAGTACTGGTGTAAAGGTAGCCATCATGTATGCGTATGCCTGCGGGTAATCCACCTTCATCTTTATAATCGCCAAAATATGCAATGATATCTGCCTTGCCATCATTGTCATTATCGCGTATGCCGGCTGTTCCGCCCGAGCCGTGCATAATATCGTTGTAGGTTAATTTAACGTATATGTCACCGTTATCATTTACCGTAATATGCCTTGCCCGTCCAATACTGTCTGCCACTACTACTGCATCAAAACCTCCGGGCAGAATAAGTCCTCCATTATCTTTATCACCATTGGGCAGCGGCTTCCTGGGACCACATCCTGAAAAAAGGCTAACAGCAATTAAAATGAATAGATAATTGTTTGTGAACAATCTGCATTTGCAAAAGAGAGCGAACAAAAGCCCCGGCCGGATATTTATTTTAAGGAACGATTTTATGAATGCAGAAAAATAATTTAAATACATAGCAGTAAATATTCTGATGGTATTGGAAAGCGGAGCATGGCTTATGCAAAAGTGTTTTTTATTTTTTTGACCCGGTTATTATAACAGGGGTTGCTATCCCGTTTAAATCATATACAATCCTGCCGCCTTTTATTGTCATCTCACATTCCAGCTTTTGGCGACCTTCTATTTTATATCCCGTATAATCATAAAAACCAAAGGTGCCTTCCCGCACATTTAATATCGCAATATCTGCGATTGCGCCAACAGAAAGATTTCCTAATTCTTCATGTTTAATTTCCTGTGCCGGATTCCAGGTAGCAGCTTTTATTACATCTTCTGTTTTCATGCCTATGGCCATAAATTTAGACATCACATTCAGCAAGTCCTTCATGGCAGCATTCATGCTGCCGGTATGTATATCGGTGCTGATGGAGTTCGGATAGAATTTGTCTTTGATTCCCGGGATTGCCTGCGAAAAACTAAAACTAATTCCACCATATCCTACATCAAAATAAATTCCTTTTTTACGCGCATCCCAGACGAAGGGTTTAATTTTTTTTGTGATGGTATCTACTAAAAATTCACGTGTACCCAGTTGCCCGAAGCAATGCGTAAATATATCCCCGGTGCGAAGATGTTTCATAAATAGCTCCTCAATAGGCAGCGGTGGATTGCTGCCGCCAAAATCTATCATTACCGGGATATTTGCCAGCGTGCCGGCTTTGACCGCCTCATCTACCGGCGTCCACTCCGCACCGTTATAATGCGCTACTTTTATGCCCGCAATATAATTCCGGTATTGCCGCGCCACCATCGATGTCATCTTTCCATCCATATCCCTGGTATCCTGCTCATATGCACCGCCTCTCATTCCTTCTCCTACAATATTCAAAAAAGCCAGTATCCTTGTTTGCGAGATATCAATCACCTGCCTTTTAAAGATTGCAAAATTCCGCCAGCCGGAACAACCGGCATCTACTACTGTTGTAACCCCATTTCTGAAAGTAAAACCATCGGGTGGTATAGACGATG
>JBDSOC010000025.1:0-21781 GCA_039915085.1 Chitinophagaceae bacterium | reverse complement strand
TTGGTATGCTGCAACCAGGACGCAACTACTCCACTGCAAACGGCTACAGGTATGGGTTTAATGGGAAGGAGAATGATAATGAGGTGAAGGGTGAAGGTAGCCAACAGGATTATGGTATGCGGATTTATGATCCAAGGCTGGGAAGGTTTTTGAGTGTGGATCCGTTGGCTAAAAGTTATCCATATTATACGCCTTATTCTTATGCAGGTAATAAGCCGATCAAATTCATTGATTTGGACGGTTCAGAAGAACAAAAGCATTGGTACGACTACGACATTAATGATTTTATGAATTGGTTGTCGGAGCCCTCAAATCCAATGGAGGATAACGGATTTCTGCATAAAACCACGACTTCAATTAATAGAAATTTTAACCCGCTTTTTTCAGCATGGGTTTTAGCCACAAACAAAGATTATTCTTCCAGCGATTATCCGCGAATGACAAGAACGGATGCGGCTTTTAATCTGACTACTCAAATAATTTTGCATAAAAGCCTTTCTGTCGCAACTGCCGGAACACCGGCAGTCCAGATGGAAAAGCAAATTATAAAGAATAAGCTTTTAGCTGAAACACCAGCAAATAAACAAATACCAAACGCAGGTGAGGGAACATGGGAAATAAAAAATACAACATTTGCAAAGCCAAAACAAGTAGCAACAGAAGTACAGCAGTGGCAGTCTAATGCAAATAATGTTTATAATGGTAGATTTGCTCAACCTAATCACGGAGAAAATTTTTCAATAGATGGGCAAAAAATATTGGGTGTGGATGGAATTGAAGGAGCAGTTGTAAAGTTAAAATCCGATAATTTGACATGTGCAAATTTACCTATCGATTATGTAGTTCGTAATGGGCAAGTTTATTATTTAAATACACGTAGTATTGTAGCATTAACAGAAGCTGGCATACCTAAATCCAAATGGATCTTTCAAAATCAAACTGGAGTAAAAAGATTCGAAACTAACCTTACTAACAACTTAAATGGAAGTCAAGGTTATATGGAAACAATCAATAGAAAGACTGGAAAAATTACCAAATTAAAATAAATCTATGAATATAAAAGAATGGGTAAAACTGGAAACAATTACAAAAAATTATTATACGTGCAATTTATTTAAAGTTGACAATGATGTTACAATAGATTTTGGAGATTCTAAATTGGGGTTTAAATTATGTCAAATTTTTAAATGTGGCTACCCCAATGAGGAAATATATATGCATTATGATTATTATACAGAAAATTTAATGTGTAAGTATTCTCTTTATGAAATATTAGATAGCGAATGGATAAAAGAATTAAATGAAATGAATAAAGTTCATCCTCGACATTCAAATAAAATTTTTGAAAAAAGCAGACATTTTATTATTTTATTTGAAGATGAAGTATTTGAATGTATAGCCACAGAATATGCTGTTTTTTATTAAGATCAGAATTTCTTTCCTTCCTCGAACTGGCTTAGGTATGTAATTTAAACTATGACTTTCTGGATTACAACGGGTGCCAGTTATATGGGCTATACCATCACAAGTCCAAAACTAAAATGTGGAAGATAACGACAGCCATAAATGGCAACTCTATTAAACTTAAATTGGGTGGTGGTAAAGGTGCGGTTATTAAATAATATTTTATGGAAGAAGTTATTAAACAAATAGATCGAATAGAGGATAAAAAAAATTTCTTAATCTTTATGGATTTGTTAATTAAAGATTTAAAAGAAAATCCTGAAGAATGGGCAAATAAGAAAATTGATGAGTATCTCGAGGCTATAATGTCATGGACTGAAGATATGGAGGGTTATTATGAAAATAATAATTTGCCTATTCCTGAAAAAATAAACTGGAAAGTATTCGCAACAATTCTAATTGCTGCCAAAATGTACGAGTAATAATAATACCTTAAAAATAATCTGATTTTTATCAACACTTCAACTAACCCAACTGGCGCAAGGATGCAGGGTGGTTTTGAACAGTTGTGTCCTTGTGCTGCAGAGCCTAATAATCCATTATAAAATCCAAACTGCAAAAAGACATCCAGGTCTTTAAGTTTCTCCCTATTCGCTAATTTAGCGCATGAGCAAAATGAGCCTGGCAAGGGAAAAAGCAATCATCAATGCACAGGAAGCAGCGATCAGCAAACCTACCCTAAAAGAAAAGTTTGCCGCCCTGCGCAACCTGCCCAGGTTTTTTAAACTGGTTTGGCAAACCAATCACTGGTACACCATCTTCAACGCCATTTTACGTTTACTGCGTTCGGCGGTTCCCGTGGCTATCCTGTATATCGGTAAACTTATTATAGATGAGGTAGTGTTATTGAGCAAAGGCCACCAGGCTGATCATAGTTTTTTATGGAAGCTGGTAGCCACAGAGTTTGCACTCGCCATTGTATCCGATGCACTCAGTCGTGCCATTGCATTGGTCGATAGTTTGCTGGGCGATTTGTTTTCCAATTATACGTCCGTAAGAATTATGCAGCACGCTGCCACGCTTGACCTGGACCAGTTTGAAGACTCCGCTTTTTATGATAAGCTGGAGCGTGCCAGACAGCAAACGGTTGGCCGTACCATCCTTTTATCGCAGGTGCTCACGCAGGTGCAGGATATTATTACCATGGCATTTTTAGCAGCCGGGCTCATGGCATTCAACCCATGGCTGATATTGTTATTGCTGGTGGCCATTGTGCCGGCTTTCCTGGGAGAATCTTATTTTAATGATCGGAGCTACGCACTCACCCGCGGGCAAACACCGGAGCGCCGCGAACTGGATTACATGCGCTACCTCGGCGCCAGCGATGAAACCGCCAAAGAAGTAAAACTTTTTAATCTCTCCGGTTTTTTAGTGGATCGATTTAAAACACTCAGCAATAAATTTTATACGGATAACAAAAAACTTTCCACCAAACGGGCCAGCTGGGGCGTGCTCTTTGCATTGCTGGGCAGTGCCGGTTATTATGCAGCTTATACAGTCATGATCACAAAAACAGTACAGGGCGCATTAACCATCGGTACACTCGCCTTTCTTGCCGGTTCTTTCCGGCAGCTAAGAAGTTTGCTGGAAGGTATATTGTCAAGGTTCACCAGCGTATCGCAGGGCGCTATTTACCTGCGCGATTTTTTTGAATTTTTTGAGATCGAGCCAAAAATAAAAGTAAACGCCAGCCCGGTGCCGTTTCCCTATCCCATCAAACAGGGCTTTGTATTTGAAAACGTAGGGTTTCGTTACCACAACAGTGAAAACTGGGCCAACAGGCACCTTAGTTTTAGCTTGCAGGCAGGTGAGAAACTTGCTTTGGTAGGGGAGAACGGCGCAGGCAAAACAACGCTGGTAAAATTGCTGGCCCGTTTATATGATCCCACCGAGGGCCGTATTTTACTGGATGGTATTGATCTGCGTGAGTATGATATCATGGACCTGCGCCGCAATACCGGTATTATCTTCCAGGATTTTTTGCGCTACCAGATGAGCTTTGCACAAAACATTTCCGTGGGCAATATTGATGAAAAAGATAACCGTGCACTGATAGAGCAATCGGCGGAAAAAAGTTTAGCGAGTCTGCTGGCAAAAAGATTACCACAACAATATGACCAGGCGCTGGGACGACGGTTCAACAATGGCGTAGAACTCAGTGGCGGTGAGTGGCAGAAAGTGGCGCTGGCCCGCGCCTATATGAAAGATGCGCAGTTACTGATTCTTGATGAGCCCACCAGTGCACTGGATGCCCGCGCTGAGTATGAAGTCTTCCAGCGCTTTGCAGAACTCACCAAGGGCAAATCTGCAGTACTCATTTCCCATCGTTTCTCCACCGTGCGCATGGCAGATCGCATACTCGTATTAGATAAGGGCCAGCAGATAGAAATTGGCAGTCATGAAGAACTGCTGCAACAAAACGGGCGGTATGCCGAACTGTTTCAACTGCAGGCAAAAGGCTATCGTTAATTTTCTTTTGGGCCAGGCAGTATTACTACTATTGGGCAGCGTTGCGTCGCACACTTGTACTTTGGGTAGTACTATTGGGCACCCAAATAGAGACGTTTCCATTTTCCTTCTCCATTGTTGGAGAAGGTGGCCGAAGGCCGGATGAGGTCGATTTCGACTGGCTTTTTTGCGGTACTTTTTTTCCATAAAAAAAGTACCTAAAGGCAAAATCGAAAAGATGATTATACAAGATTTCATACCCATTCTATAATAAAACCGTTTTTTTAAATGGTCTGCTTCATGGTATAATTTTACCATTAAAAATTGTATCAGTATTTCTTTATAATCTTTACCAGCATATCTGCAATAATAGCAAAACCCTTATCAGATGGATGCAGCCCGTCATAAGTAATATCACTGGCTTCCGGGGGATATGGATACACATCTGTTTCCGGGTTAAAAGGAACATCAATAAATTCCGGGTAAGGATAATTTTTATAAGCACCGGCTGTGCCCGGATCTTTGAGGCGTTTATATTTTACCAGGTGGTTCAATCCCATACTTTTTTTATGGTACAGATCCACTACATCAAAATGTTCAAAATCTGCAATGGCTTTAATGGCTGCGGCAAACTGCTCCAGTGATTGACCATTTTTTTCCTTGTAAGATCCCCATGCATTGTTTTTCATATTATTGATATAAACAAAATCTACCCTTTGCATGGGTGTAATCAAAATTATTTTCGCTACTGCATTAAGGCTGCGGAGTTTGTTGATGATGATACGGAATGAACCAAACACGGTATTGTTACCCGTATTCTCTGTATAATCTGACATGGCGCCTACTGGCCTTCCCTGCCACCAGTCATTCGTTCCTAAAAAAACAGAATATACATCTGCTTTTATAAGACCAAGTGTTTCTATTTCTTTTGCAATGCCGCCAGAAGTCCAGCCATTATGCCCCTGGTTAATATATTTTATTGCCGGTAATTTTTCAACTACCCGGCTCATGTACCCTTTTGTAATGCGGTCGCCTGTTTCATCCGGGTGTTCATTTAAATAGGTAATTGAATCACCAACCGCCACCCATACAAGTGGTTTTGGTGCAAAGGACGAGACCGATAACACAATAACGAAAAGCAGCAACAGCTTTTTCATTTTTATTAATTTATAGGTTTGATTTATTTAACCAGGCTTTAATGCGCGGAGCTATTTCTTTTTATGAAGATAGCGTTTTGCCTGCTTTGAATGATTTTTCCTGTGTAGTAACAGCATTTTAATTCCTGTAAAATCCTTTTGTGCAATTGCTGATAGCAGGTTATATTTAGTAAAACTTGCAATATGAAAAATCTTTTGTTCCTGGTTGCGCTTGTTATTAGCTGTCATGCAGCAATGGCGCAGGGCAGTAAAGTGTCTGATAACCTTTCCCTGAAAAGTAAAATACTGAACATGGACAGAAAATATGCTGTCTACCTGCCACCGGGTTATGAAACCTCGCAACGCAGTTACCCTGTCTTATATTTATTACATGGAGGCGGAGACGATCAGACAGGCTGGGTACAGTTTGGAGAGGTTCAGAATATCACCGACAAAGCCATTACTGAAGGAACCGCTACGCCCATGATTATTGTAATGCCCGATGCCAATACAGGCAAACGTGGCTACTCAAACAATGCGACAGGCACATGGCGCTATGAAGATTTTTTCTTCCAGGAATTTTTACCTTTTATTGAAAAGACATACCGCATAAAAGCCGAGAAGCACTATCGCGCCATATCTGGTTTATCAATGGGTGGGGATGGATCCTTTACCTATGCACTGCACCATCCTGAATTATTTTCTTCCGCCTGCCCGCTGAGCGCAGGTACGGGCCCGCTTACGCTGGAAGATGCCAAAACGCGGTTGACCAAAGAAACACCCGGCATCTCAGAACAGGATATAACGTCTTACTATAACCGCCAGAGCGTACTGGTACTGGTAAATAATATGCCCGATACACTAAAGAAATCTGTGCGCTGGTACATAGATGTGGGCGATGATGATTTTCTATACGAAGGCAATTCACTTGTTCACATAGCTATGCGTAAAAAAGAAATTCCGCATGAATTCCGTACACGTGATGGTGCACATAATTGGACCTACTGGCGCGCAGCGCTTCCTGTAGTATTGGAATTTGTTTCGCAGGCCTTTCATCAATATTAATTTAACCACAGAGGTTAGAGAGGGTTTTCACGGAGGTAAAAGAGCATGTAATGATTAAGAGGTAAAAAGTCAATTATCGCCAGGTATTTTAAAAATTATTCAGAACATCTGATCTCTCTGTATCCTCTGTGAGTACCTCTTTTTACTCTGTGGTAGAAAACCGCAAGACTGTTATGCGAAAAGTGATATTAATTTAGCCACAGAGGGTAGAGAGGGTTTTCACGGAGGTAAAAGAGTATTTAATGATTAAAAAGTAAAAAGTCAGTTATAACCAGGCATTTTAAAATTATTCAGAACGCCCGATCTCTCTGTATCCTCTGTGAGTACCTCCTTTTACTCTGTGGTAGAAAACCGCAAGACTGTTATTCGAAAAGTGATATTAATTTAGCCACAGAGGTTACAGAGGTTTTTCACGGAGGTAAAAGAGCATGTAATGATTAAGAAGTTAAAAATCAATTACAGCTGATCTTTATCCGCTGTGAATGCCTCACCTTACGCTGTGGTAAATCAACTACAAGATTGTTGTGGAAAGTAATTAAGTATTAAAACTTAGAAAAGAATCCCGAATTTTACAAAAATTTCGTGGCATGCAAACGGTGGAGTTAAAAGAAAACAAGGTGCTGAATTTTCTTGAGCAGTTTAAAGCGGTAACAGGTGAACAATATGTGCTGTTAGATGAAGAATCATTACAGAATTATGGACATGATGAAACAGAAAACCTTGTCTTTTTGCCTGACGTGGTAATAAGACCGCGCACTGCAGACGAGATAAGCGCCATCATGAAAATTTGCAACCAGCATAGCATCCCGGTAACACCGCGCGGGGCCGGTACCGGTTTAAGCGGTGGCGCCTTGCCGCATTTGGGTGGCGTATTGCTTAGTACCGACAGAATGAATACAATACTGCAAATTGATGAACGCAACCTCCAGGTGACTACTGAGCCGGGCGTAATTACAGAAATACTCATGAATGCGGTAAAAGAAAAAGGATTGTTTTATCCACCCGATCCCGCCAGTCGCGGATCCTGTTTTATCGGTGGAAACATCGCTGAAAATAGTGGCGGTCCCAAAGCAGTAAAATATGGTGTAGTAAGAGATTATGTACTCAACCTTGAAGTGGTATTGCCTACCGGTGAAATTATGTGGACCGGCGCCAATGTTTTAAAAAATTCCACTGGTTATAATCTTACACAACTCATCGTTGGCAGTGAGGGCACACTGGCGGTTGTCACCAAAATTGTATTAAGATTAATTCCGCTTCCCAAATATGATCTGCTGATGCTGGCGCCGTTTAGATCGCTTGAAAAAGCGGGCGAAGCAGTGAGTGCAATTTTTCGTGCCGGCTTTACGCCGAGTGCGCTGGAGCTGGTAGAAATTGATGCGCTGCGGATAGTAAGTAAAATGGTAGGAGGCACTGCTGTGCCACTTTCAGACGATACCGAAGCGCAACTTCTTATTGAAGTAGACGGTAACAATATGGATGTGCTGATGAGTGATATGGAGGCCATTGGCGAACTGCTCACCGCATACGATGCCGGCGAATTATTTTTTGCTGACGATGCACAACAAAAAGCAGAATTATGGAAGCTGCGCCGTCGTGTGGCAGAAGCCGTAAAACTGGTAGGTTATAGCATTGAGGAAGATACTGTAGTACCGCGTGCTGAATTGCCGGCATTAATAAAAGGGGTAAAGGAATTGGGCAGGAAATATGATTTTCAGGCAGTATGCTATGGCCATGCAGGCGATGGCAACCTGCATATACGTATTAAAAAAGAAGGCGTAACCAACAGTAACGACAATCCTGCTATGATGGAAAGCCTGCGGGCTTTGTTCATCCTGGTGAAAAAATTGGGTGGAACCATCAGCGGCGAACATGGCATCGGCCTGATACAGAAAAACTATATGGATATTGTTTTTGAAGACAAACAGCTGGACCTGATGCGCCAAATTAAAAAAGTATTTGACCCCAATAATATTTTAAATGCCGGGAAAATATTTCCTTAACAAGGCATTAATAGATGTTTTTAAAACAATTGCGTTCTTTTGGTGTAAAATAAGTGCGTGAAAGCAATTGTAAAAAATGAATACTGTTTTTCATAATTGTCCGGGTAAAGATGTCAGATTCAATGAAACTATTTATAGTTAAGGAGTCTGGCCCCTCTCCTTCGGAGAGGGGATTGGGGTGAGGTCATTTATTTAGCCGGACAACAATAACTTTTTTTTTTAAACTTTTTACTTTCTGCCCTGTCGTACTTTATAAAATTATATCATGTTAAAAAGAATATTGATTGCAGCTTTGCTCTTTACAGCATGTTTTGAGGCTTCAGCGCAACGTTATTACCGTGAAGGTGAAAGGGAACGCCAGCAGGACCAAACAGATGAGCAAACTTATGGTGACGGGTTTAAAAGAGAACACCTTTTTATAGGGGGTAATCTTGGACTGGGGTATGACAGCTACAGCTTTAATGCCGGCATTTCACCGGAAATTGGTTATTCTTTGTCGCGGTGGTTGGATGCAGGCGCGTTAATAAATCTGAATTATACTTCGGTAAGGGCAGATCCCTATTATAACAATAATATCCGCCAGCGGAGCTTCAATTACGGGGTAGGCGCTTTTGCACGAATCTACCCGTTGCCTTTTCTTTTTTTACAGGCGGGCCCTGAATATAACTGGGTACATTATACGTTGACAGATGTTAATTCGTCACCTCATCAGTCTGAATCTTTTAATACCAATGCCGCCAGTATGCTGGTGGGTATTGGGTACGGTCAGCGTATGGTTGGAAGAAGCAATATGCATATAGCGCTGATGATTGATCTGCTCAATAGCCCGCAATCTCCTTATCGCGATGGCAATGGTTCACTGATCCCGGTATTAAAAGCGGGGTTTGATATTTATTTTCATCCACGAAAACATTAATGATAGCGGGTGTGATCACTACTGCAATTTTTACAAACGCCATAGTGTCTTAATCTTATCCAATCCTGTTAAACAATTCTACCGGCGTATTGCAGAGTACAATTCTTTCTTCTATCGGCTCATATAAAAAATCATCTTTTTCCAGGCTTCTCAGGTGATTGATAAGATGGCTGTAAAAACCAGCCGTGTTCAGCATATAAATTTTTTTATCGTGTATTTTAAGCTGGTTCCAGGTAAGCATTTCAAATAATTCATCCAGTGTGCCAAAGCCGCCGGGTAAAATAATGGCAGCATCACTCATATCATACATCATTTTTTTCCGGCTATGCATATCTGGTACCACGGCGATTTCTGTAAGCCCAAGGTGCTGGTGCTCCCAGGCAGTCAGCACTTTTGGTATAACACCCATTACTGTGCCGCCATTTGCAAGTACGGCATCTGCTACTGCTCCCATTAATCCTTCTTTAGCGCCGCCGTATATTAATTTTAATTTCAGCATGGCAAGGTATTTACCCAGTTCCGAAGCATGTTCTTTATAGAGGGGATTGTTTCCGTTTTTAGAGCCACAAAACACCGCCACTGCTTCAATTGTCATGATTGTAATTTTATTATTTTCTTTTTGAGCCAGCAAGTCATTTAAAACCAGGGCACAACTTAACAAAGAGTTTTATACCTTCAAAGATATTTTATATTAAAGCCGAAAGCTAATTAAATATATTATTTTGACAATGTCGCCGCTTTTATTGTTCTCTTTTATCATTGTGTATTTTGTCATTTTGCTTGTGGTAGCTTATTATACATCACGCAATTCCAATAACGATTCTTTTTTCATTGGCAACAAAAATTCCAACTGGATGCTGGTCGCTTTTGGTATGATTGGTACATCGCTGAGCGGTGTAACGTTCGTAAGCGTTCCCGGGGCAGTGGCCAATGAATCTTTTGCTTACTTCCAGGTTACAATAGGTTACCTGTTGGGGTATCTTATCATTGCCTTTGTATTGCTGCCATTGTATTACCGTTTAAACCTTACTTCCATTTATAATTATCTCAGTAACCGGCTCGGGTTTACTTCGTATAAAACGGGTGCATCTTTTTTTATATTATCAAGAACGCTGGGTGCTACCGCCAGGCTTTACCTGGTGGTAAATATTTTGCAGGAAGCCATACTGAAAAGCTTTGGTGTGCCATTCTGGGTAACTACGCTCATAATATTGATAATGATCTTGTTTTACACTTATGAAGGCGGCGTAAAAACCATTGTTTATACGGATACCCTGCAAACCACCTGTATGCTCGCCGGCCTGATTATATGCGTTGTCTATATTCTTACCCAGCTGCATATTGGCATTGGTGAAAGTCTTTCAGCAATGAGTGAAAAAGGATATTCAAAAATATTTTTTACTGATCCAGGCAACAAATTCTTTTTTATAAAACAAATACTGGCCGGGGCATTTATTACCATTACCATGACGGGCATGGACCAGGAAATGATGCAAAAAAATATTTCAGTTAAAAGATTAAAAGATTCGCAGAAAAATGTGGTTACGCTCGGTATCATACTCCTGCTGGTGATACTGCTGTTTCTTTTTCTTGGGGGCCTGTTATATTTATATGCAGATTCTATAGGCGGGCATTTTACAACACTTGCAAATGGCAGTAAAAGCTTTATGATAGAACAAAACACTGCTACCGGAGATAAACTCTTTCCTGTACTTGCACTTAAATACATGCCGCCGCTTGTATCTGTTATATTTATTATTGCGCTTATTTCCGCATTGTTTCCCAGTGCTGATGGTGCAATTACTGCACTTACTTCTTCTTTTTGTATTGATATTATTGGGTTGCAAAGGAAAAATGATATAGATGACGCAGCAAAAAAGAAAATAAGACAACGTGTGCATCTGACGGTGGCAGCGTTGTTTCTTGTTTTTGTGCTGGTATACAAATGGGTAAACAACCCAAGCATGATAGGATTAATATTGAAAATAGCCGCCTATACGTATGGCCCGTTGCTTGGCCTGTTTTCATTTGGCATATTAACTAAAAGAAGTGTAAAAGATAATTTAGTGCCTTTTGTTTGTGTAGCCGCTCCTGTTATTTGTTTCATTCTTGATAAATACCAAAAGACTTTCTTTGGATCTTTTGAAATTGGACTTGAATTGCTGATCATTAACGGGTTGCTTACTTTCTTTGGGCTGTTAATTATCTCAAAAAAAGCACCGCAGTTATAAACTAAAAGCGGTTTTTATACGTTTTAAAAACAGGGTGCCATCGGATTTCGCTGCAAACGAAAACGGTGGCATTTATTGTCTGTATGAACGAATTCCAATTCGGTTGAAGTAACAAAAAACACTTAATAACGGTCTATTTTATACCCTGTAAACCCTAAACGATTGATGTATGCATGATACGATTAAGCTGAACAAGCAACGCAGGTGGAGCGAGTCAAAGGCGCAAAGCAGCTGGCAGATCTTTAAAATTATGGCTGAATTTGTAGATGGTTTTGAAGCATTGGCAAAACTGGGACCCTGTATTTCAATATTTGGAAGCGCCAGAACAAAAGAAGAAAATCCTTATTATGAACTGGCTGTTGAAATTGGAAAAAAACTCTCTGAAGAAGGATTTGGAATTATATCAGGCGGCGGACCCGGTATTATGGAGGCTGCAAATAAGGGCGCGCAGTTAGGCGGTGGCAAATCCGTTGGTTTAAACATAGAATTACCTTTTGAACAGGAATCCAATCATTTTATAGACCGCGATGCCAACCTCAACTTCGATAATTTCTTTGTACGTAAAACCCTTTTTACAAAGTATTCGCAGGGGTTTGTAATGATGCCCGGCGGTTTTGGTACCATGGACGAATTTTTTGAAGTAGCCACGCTGATACAAACGGGTAAGATGATGCAGGTGCCTTTGATCTTAGTAGGCAAAAGTTACTGGGGTGGCCTTATGACTTGGATGGAAATGGTAATGATGAAAGAAAAAAATGTAAACGCGGCCGATTTAGAACTATTAAAAATGGTTGATACCGCAGAGGAAGTAGTAGAGCACGTGTTGAATTTTTATACCAAACATTCTTTACAGCCGAATTTTTAGTGCCAGGCCAAAGCAAAGGTTTATGGCGAAAGGAAGGGCCTCAAGCCTTATTTTCAGCATTATACCTTTCTTATCTTTGCGGAAACATTATACATGGACCTTGTTCTTCCGTTAATACAGGTGTATGCTGAAAAATATACTTCCCCGGAGGACAATCTTTTGCAGCAAATCAACCAGCAAACGCAGGCACATCCCCATGCTCATATGCTGAGCGGTCATATCCAGGGTAAATTACTTGAATTAATGAGCAGGTTGCTGAAACCCAGGCGTATACTTGAAATTGGCACTTTTACCGGCTATAGTGCGCTATGCCTCGCCAAAGGGCTTACCGCAGATGGCAAGCTGCATACCATAGAATTAAGGGAGGAAGATGCGGGCGTGGCAAGGCAAAATTTTAACTTGTCGGATGCAAATGATAAAATAATTTTGCACACCGGAAATGCCCTGCAAATAATACCCGCACTTGAAGAGGAATGGGACCTTGTTTTTATTGATGCAGACAAGACCGGTTATATTGCTTACTATAACCTGGTATTGCCAGGGCTTAAAAAGGGTGGGGTAATACTTGCAGACAATGTTTTTTTTCATGGGGAAGTTTTGCAGCCTGAATCAAAAGGTAAGAATGCAAAAGCCATACAGGCATTTAATGAATATATTCAGCAGGATGACAGGGTAGAACAGGTGTTGCTTACAGTAAGAGACGGACTGATGCTGATTTTTAAAAAATAATTATGCGTGCGAGGATCACTTTGCTTTTGGTATTGATTGCAGCTGGGGTAAAAGCCCAGAAAGCCGATGAAATTGTAGCGTATATTAACACCTACAGGGATATTGCTATTGCAGAAATGCAGCGTACAGGTGTGCCTGCGGCGATTAAGCTTGCCCAGGGCATACATGAAACCCAGGCCGGCACAAGTGAGCTGGTAAGAAAATCAAACAATCATTTTGGTATTAAATGTAAAAATACCTGGACAGGCGATAAGGTATACCACGATGACGATGCGCGGGGCGAATGTTTCCGCAGTTATACCCAGCCAGAACAATCCTACAAAGACCATTCTGATTTTTTAAAAGGCAGTCCACGTTATGCTTCTCTCTTTCAACTGGATCCTACCGATTATAAGGGTTGGGCAACCGGGTTAAGACAAGCAGGCTATGCAACCAATTACCGGTATGCACAAATTCTTATTAAACTGATTGAAGATTATAACCTGGAGCAATACACGCTGATTGCCATGGGTAAGCTGCCGCCTGTAAATGAGGCATTGGTATCAAACGATGCTACTTCCAATACTTCTTCTGTTGTTATACAGGCATTAAACCCAACGGTAACCGGCGACGCGGTTCCAAAAGAAATACTGGAACCGAAAATAACCCCGCCAAGGCCAGATTATCCCGCAGGAGATTTCAGTATTAACAATGCCCGGGTGGTTTTTGTAAAAGAAGGTACAGCATTACTTGCGGTGGCTGAAGATTATCATATTTCTTTTGCGCGCCTGCTGGATTTCAATGATCTTTTTGATGGTGATGTGGTAAAAACCAGTCAATTGATTTTTTTACAGCGCAAACGTAAAACCGGCGCCACAGAATTTCACATTGTGCAGCCCGGAGAAACATTGTACTATATATGCCAGGCTGAAGGTATACGTATGGAAAGCTTATTGGCCAATAACCTTTTAACGGATAAAATGCAGCCTGCGCCCGGTGAAAAGTTATACCTGCAGGGTACTGCACCGGCACGCCCGCTACTGGCAGAAGAAAAAAAGACTATTATGAAAGAAGCGGCTATTGAGACTGCATCCAAAACAGCCGATTCAACTACGCATATTGTTCAAACAAAAGAAACATTGTATAGTATTTCAAAAAAATATGGTGTCAGTATGGAACAGTTAAAAAGCTGGAATAAATTAGATACACTTGATGTTAAGATTGGCCAGCAATTACTGATTCGTACTAATTAACCCGGAATGTTCCATGGCAGATGTTTCCATCATTCACAGGAGCATAACATGAAAACAAAATGCTAATTTAGAGAGTTGTAAACCCTGGTAATAAACCCCGCTAAACGATTTTCTATTGATGCAAAATATACGTATACACGACAAAGAATTCGAACCCTATTTATCTGCAGCAGAAATTGCCGGCAAAGTAGAGCAGATGGCCAATGCAATTAATAATGACTATACAGGCAGAAAGCCGTTGTTTATAGCTATACTGAACGGCTCGTTTATTTTTGCCTCAGATCTTTTCAAAAACATTTCCATCGAAGCGGAGATTTGTTTTATTAAGCTGGCTTCTTATAAGGGTACAAAATCCAGCGGGCAGGTAATTACCGCCATTGGGCTGGACACGGACATTATCGATCGTCATATAGTTATCCTGGAAGATATTGTAGATACAGGGAAAACGTTAAGCGAATTTCTACCTCAATTGCAGCACCAGCAACCCGCATCCCTTGCTATAGCAACCCTGTTGCATAAGCCTGAGGCTACAGTGTATCCTATTAAAATTGACTACCTGGGCTTTTCGATACCCAATAAATTTGTGTTGGGTTATGGCCTGGATTATGACGGATTGGGCAGAAATATTAAGGAAATATACCAACTGGTAGGATAAAAACGTTTGATTAAACGTTACAGACCCCTTGATTATCAAGGTTAACTGTTCTACTAATTGGGTCAAATATCCGGTTGAAAAATTTAAGCACCATATTGCTAAGCCTGCTGATCAGCTTTTCACTATCTGCACAATATTATTTGCGGGGTGAGGTGAGAGATGAGACAAATACGCCCTTACCAAATACAAAAATTATACTTCATTCCACCGGGTACGTTTACTATGCTGGCAGTTCAGGAGGGTTTGGAATATTGTCTGTCAGGCAGGATGATTCTGTTACTGTTTCTTATGACGGCTACCAGGATCAAAGCCTCAAATTATCTGCGGTTAATTATGCAAACATTACCCTGAAAATACAACGTGTAGTAGGCAACCTGCATAAAAGCCGGCTGGTATCTGTTACAAAAGATATGCAATGGGATGAAAAGCACAACTGGTCTGTAGGCGGAGAGACATACAGTAATTTGCTTGAAAATGAATTTATACCCGCTAAAAAATATCCCGAGACCGGTTTTGCCATTAATACTGATAAAGCTGCATATAGTAACATGCGCCGGTTTATTAATATGGGCAGCATAGTACCACCAGACGCAATAAGAATTGAAGAACTGCTTAACTATTTCAATTTTGGTTACAATGAACCTCCGAAAGACAGTGTATTTAATTTTGATTCCTACCTCACTGCCTGCCCCTGGAATGGTGGCAATGAATTGTTTTATTTAAAAGTATGTGCAAGAAAAGTAAATCTCGATACAATACCCGCCAGTAATCTTGTCTTCCTGATTGATATATCCGGTTCAATGGATATGCCCAACCGCCTGCCATTATTAAAATCAGCATTTAAGCTGATGATAAATAACCTGCGGCAAAAAGATACCGTGTCAATAGTTGTATATGGAGGCACTGTAGGCGTGTGGCTGCAACCAACCTGCGGCAGTGAAAAGGAAAAAATTACAAAAGCTGTAGAAGATCTCTATCCCGGCGGTTCCACACCAGGCGCTTCAGGAATACAAGCCGCTTACCAACTGGCCAAAAGCCAGTTTATAAAAGGCGGCAATAATCGTGTAATACTCGCTACCGATGGCGATTTTAATGTGGGGCAGGCCAATGATGATGAACTGGAGAATATGATAACGCTGCACCGGCAGTCCGGCATTTATCTTACCTGTCTTGGTGTGGGTATGGGTAATTATAAAGATTCTAAACTGGAAATACTTGCAAAAAAAGGCAATGGTAATTTTGCTTACCTCGACAATGAAAAAGAAGCTGAGAAAGTATTGGTAAAAGAGCTTACCCAAACATTGTACACGGTGGCAGATGATGCTTACCTCAGCGTTAGGTTTAATCCGAAACTTGTAAAAGAATACCGCCTTATTGGTTTTGATAATAAGTTAAAAGCTGTGGCAGATTCTTTAAGCGAACTGGAGGGCGGAGAAGTAGGATCCGGCCATACACTAATGGCCATATTTGAAGTAACACCTACTTACGCAAACATTGCTGCTTTTGATAATCCTGGTAAAGAACCACTGGCAAAAGCAGTTGTTAATTACCGTTGCCCCAAAGACGTTGCTAAAAGAACTTCTTCTTTTAATGTACCATTTTTATTTACAGAGTTTAATGATATGCCTGCCTGCCACCGCTTCGCTGCAGCTGTGGTAGAATTTGCGCAGCTGCTAAAAAACTCGCCTTATGTGAAAGCGGTTTCATGGACGGATGCCATTATCCTGGCCAACGAATCTTATAACCCCAATGATGCTGTGCAAAAAGAATTCATTACGATAATAGAGAAAGCAAAAAAGATTTACGGGAAGAATAAAAAAAGAAAAACGTAGATCCCGGGCCGTCAGACGTGCGTGTATAGCCCATTCAATTTTTCAATTACAAATTTTTATTAAAATACTCTACACTTATAATTTAACACTTACAACATTTTTTCAGTTAGCCCCAGCCGCCTTGAAATATTTGAACAGAACTCCCCAGCCGGGTCATATTTCTTTTTGACGGCCAGCCATTGCTGGTATTCCGGATACATTTGTTTAAACATGGATTCATTTAACAGCGCATCTTTACCAAGATATAACCTGCCACCTGCAGCTAATACTTTTGCATCTAATTTAGGAGTAAACGCAATCAGTTGTTTTGATACGGGAAAGTCTATTGCCAGTGTATAGCCTTTAAAAGGAAATGAAAGAATACCCTGGCCGTCGCCCATTCTTTTAAATACATTTAAAAAAGGTGTACACCCGCTGGCGGCAATCATTTCAAGAATTTCTTTCAGATTTTCTTTGCCATTCTCTTCTGGTATTACAAACTGGTATTGTATAAAACCACGTTTGCCATATCCTTTATTCCAGTTATTAATGGCATCCAGCGGAAAGAAAAATTTCTCATAATGCACAAATTCTTTGGGTGAGTTTTGTACAAATGCAATCACTTTATTTAAAATCTTTACGGTAAGCCCGTTCAGTGCAAAAGAAGGAAAAAAGAATGGCACGGCCAGTTTGCTTGTGGCATGCAGTTTCAATGGATCGTTTTTTAGCTGTTCCGGCAGGTCGGCCAGCTTAGCGGCATTACCCAGCGTAAGTACGCCACTGCCCAGTTTACTTCCTTTTGCCAATGCATCTATCCAGGCTACAGAATAATTATATTCATGATCATATTTATCCAGGGCCGCCAGCATGTGGTCAAGGTCTTTAATAACAACAGATTTTTGTTTGAAATAAGTTGTCTCAATTTTTCTTAACCTGATGGTAGTCGTTAGTATCATGCCCAGTAAACCCAGTCCGCCAAAATTGGCCCAGAAAAGATCTTCATTTTCAGTGCGGGAAGCCGTTAATACGCTTCCGTCTGCTACCAGTATAGTAAATGAAATAACACAGTTAACAAAAGACCCGTCTATGTGATGCGCCTTGCCATGAATATCATTGGCGATAGCGCCCCCGATGGTTACAAATTTTGTACCGGGGCATATCATGGGCAGCCATCCCTTAGGTCCAAAAGTTGTTATGATCTCTTCAAGACTGGTACCTGACTGGCATTTCAGGATGCCTTCTTTCTCATCAAAAGAAATAAAGTAATTAAGTTTGGTGCATACTGCCACATACTTATTATCATTGATGGCCTGGTCAGCGTAACTCCTGCCAAGTCCGCGTGCAATCAACTTTTCCTCGCCCACCGCTTTTATGCAATCTTCCTGGCTACGCGGTATGATTGTGTATGATTCAGATACAGGGTAATTGCCCCATCCTGCCAATTGCTCTTTTTTCCCCGATAACATGTAACTGTAGTTTAAATAATGCTGCCAAATTAATACAATAGGCCAAGAGATCAAAGAACTGAGCGCTAAAAGGGAAAAACAGAAACGGGATCAGAAATAAAAAAGAGAAACGATGGTGCTTCCTTTTTTAATCACTTTTTTTCTAGTGCTCCTGGCTGGTAAAGAGAACTGGCTGGCAAAAAAGAAATATTTAAATGAGTATAAAAAAAGAGAAAGTTATTTTTCTTTCTCTTTAATCTCTTTTTCTTCCTGTTCTCTTAGTTAGGTGAACATCTCCCGCATTTTATCGAAAAAACTTTTATCGCTTTTTTCCGGCCTCGGCTGAAAGTTTTGCGAAGCACTCATTTTCTCCAGCATGCTTTTTTCTTCCGTACTAATATGCTGTGGCGTCCATACGTTTACATGTATGAGCTGATCGCCTTTTGCATAACCATTTACTTCAGGAAAACCTTTGCCTTTCAGGCGGAATATTTTGCCGCTTTGTGTGCCTGCTGGTATTTTAATTTTTGCTTTGCCATCAATAGTAGGAACTTCCAGTTGTGTTCCAAATACAGCGTCAGGTATGGATATATGCAGGTCAAATGCTACGTTTAATCCATCGCGGTGCAGATCCTTGTGTGCTTCTTCTTCAATCAAAACAATCAGATCGCCAGGGGTGCCGCCACGTTCTCCGGCATTGCCCTTTCCGCCAACACTTAACTGCATACCTTCCTGTACCCCGGCAGGGATATCGAGTGACACAGTTTCTTCGCCATATACCCTTCCTTCTCCTTTACAGTTACCACATTTTGCAGTAATAGTAGTTCCTTCACCGTTACAGGTAGGGCAGGTAGTAACTGTTTGCATCTGTCCTAAAAATGTATTGGTAACACGCTTAACCTGTCCGTTGCCACCACAGGTGCCGCAGGTTTGTACGCTGCCTTTATCTTTAGCCCCACTGCCGGCGCAAGTGGTACAAATAACATGTTTTTTTACTTTTACACTTTTGGTAACACCATTGGCAATCTCTTCGTAATTCAGTTTTAATTTAATACGCAGGTTGCTGCCTCTTACGCCGCGGGCCCTTCCGCCAGCACCGCCCCGGCTTCTGCTACCGCCGCCAAAAAAACTTCCAAAAAGATCTTCCCCGAAAATATCCCCAAACTGGCTGAATATGTCTTCTGTGTTCATGCTGCCACCGCCAAATCCTCTCCCGCTATTACTCATACCGGCATGACCAAACCTGTCGTATTGCGCTTTTTTATCAGCATCACTCAACACTTCGTACGCTTCGGCCGCCTCTGTAAATTTTTCTTCGGCTGGTTTATCGCCGGGGTTGCGGTCCGGATGAAATTGCATGGCTACCTTTCGATAGGCTTTTTTAATTTCTTCTGCAGATGCTGTTTTACCTACACCCAATATTTCGTAATAATCTCTCTTTGACATAAAAAATAAGCCGTAGCTTTTTTGCGTATAAAAATCAATATCCGCCAACCTGCATAAAAGCGCTGTTGGCGGATATATTCAATATTCATTTTCCTATTACCACTTTTGCAAAGCGGATGATCTTATCATTTAGATAATATCCTTTTTGTACTTCATCAATTATTTTACCGGCTGCTTCTTTTGACGGAGCTGGTATTTCAGTGATAGCTTCATGCAAATCCGGGTTAAATTCCTGGCCAACACTTATCATTTGTTTAAGACCTTTTGACTGCAAGGTGTTGCGCAATTTATTAAAAACCAGTAAAACACCTTCTTTGATAGCAGTTGTATCCTTGCTGGTTTCTACCTGTTTCTGGGCACGGTCACAATCATCCATTACATCCAGTAAAGAAGTAATTACGTCTTTACCAGCGGTTTGTGTGAGCTCAATCCTTTCCCGGGCATTGCGTTTCCTGAAATTATCAAATTCCGCTACCAGGCGCAGGTATTTATCTTTAAATTCAGCGGCTTCCCCCTGTAGTTTTTCTATTTCACTTATTTCATCTGCAGGGTTGCTCAGGTGGTTGCTTCCGGCTACATCAGAATCGGCATTTATATCCAGTAATTCTTCGTTATTATTGGCAGTTTCATGCCCCTTACCTGTATTTTTTACATCTTTTTCTTGCATAATCTTACAAATTGTTTGCGAAGGTAAGGTAGTCAATAATGCTGCCAAGCGATATAGTAGAGACAAATTGTCGCATGTTGTAAATGACTCATTTACAAAGGTCAATGATCTCAAAACGATCTGGGAAAATGAAAATCCGCACTGGCATCTTAACACTTTATTAAACTTATTTTAAAAACACGATTGCCATAACTTGCAGGCCTTAATAATTTACAGATGATCCGGGTTTATCTCAATAAAAAAATAAGCAGGCGCATTGAAGACGGGCATCCGTGGATATACGCCAATGAAGTGAATACCATGGAAGGCAAGGTTGAAGGCGGCGAAATTGCAGAGGTGTTTACACACGACAAAAAATTTATCGGGCGCGGATATATTAATCCAAAATCCCAAATCATTATACGCATACTTACCCGGGATAGAAATGAGCAGGTAAATGATGATTTTTTTTACAACAGGTTGCTGCAGGCCTGGCAATACAAAAGCCGGCTGGGGTACCGTGAAAATTGCCGCCTTGTATTCGGAGAAGCTGATTTTTTACCTGCATTGATTATTGACAAGTTCAATGATTATTTTGTTTTACAAACGCTTTCGCTGGGTATTGATGTATGGAAACCCGCTATTATAAAAGCACTGGAAAAAATATTCAGCCCGAAAGGTATTTATGAACGCAATGATGTGCCGGTGCGTGAACTGGAAGGTTTGCCACAGCAAAAAGGATTTCTGTCAGCGCCTTTTGATACCGCTGTTCTTATTAATGAAAATGGATTAAAATTTATTGTGGATGTGGAGAACGGTCAAAAGACAGGTTACTTTTTGGATCAGCAGGATAACCGCAGGGCCATTGAAAGAATTGTAAAGGATGCCGATGTACTGGGAACGTTTACTTATACCGGAACATTTGAAATTCATGCAGCACATTACGGCGCAAAGTCGGTATATGGCATTGATATTTCTGCTAACGCGGTTGAGCAGGCCAACCGGAACGCGGCATTAAACGGGTTGCAGCATATTTGCCGTTTTGAAACCATGAATGCTTTTGATGTGTTGAAACAGTGGGGCAAAGAAGGAAAGCAATGGGATGTTGTAATGCTTGATCCGCCTGCATTTGCCAAGAGCCGCGAAAATATTCAGAAAGCAGTTACCGGGTATAAAGAAATTAACCTGCGTGCCATGAAGCTGATAAAACCGGGTGGTTTCCTGGTTACCTCTTCCTGCACCAATCTTGTACAACCGGAGTTATTCCTGGAAATTATTAATGATGCGGCCAAAGATGCAAAAAGAAAGTTAAGGCAGGTAACGTACCAGTCACAATCTGCTGATCATCCTATTATATGGGGAATGGAAAATACGCATTATTTAAAGTTTCTGATCGTACAGGTTCTTTAAGCAATAGTAATAAGTTGAAAGGCTGATTAGTTAGTTGTCCTTCAAAAGATAGGATTGGTGGAGTTGAAGTCACAGCAGTACAGAAGCTAAATCAAGGAACTGTGTGGAAATCGGGCTGTTTTCCCTGCCCGACTGGTCATTCAGGCGGGGATTTCGACTGGCTTTTTTGCGGTACTTTTTTTCCATAAAAAAAGTACCAAAGCCATATTTTAAAAGATGATTTTGCAAGATTTCATACCCATTCTGTAATAAACCGGCATTTTTTAAATGCAATATGAA
>JBDSOC010000289.1:0-35241 GCA_039915085.1 Chitinophagaceae bacterium | reverse complement strand
ATGCATTCGCAGTTGGTATTGGTTATTTCGTTAGGCCTTAACCACAATTATGTAAGCAGATAGGGTTTAATTATTGAGGCACGAATGTAAAGGAAAAGGCAATATTGAAAAACTTTTTTTAATATCCTTTTAATGTGACAAATCCCAGAAATGATCTGCTGCACGGAATTTGAAAATTTTTTTCAAGAAAATTTCTATTGCTATTTTTATCGATGATAAATATTTTTAAAAAGACTCATTATATACTGATTACCAATTTTTTAAAAATAAATAATTAACCCCGATCAAGTTTCATATATTTCAAAAAAAAATCATTCTGTCAAATAATTATCTTTACCGCCATGTCAAAAAAAATTAGAGTAAGGTTTGCTCCCAGTCCAACAGGGGGCTTGCACCTGGGCGGAGTAAGAACAGTTTTATATAACTATTTATTTGCACGCAGCCACGGTGGTGATTTTGTACTGCGCATTGAAGATACTGACCAAGGCCGTTTTGTACCCGGCGCCGAACAATACATTTTGGATTGTCTTCAATGGTGTGGGCTGGTTCCCGATGAAAGCCCTGTACATGGGGGCAAATATGGCCCTTACCGCCAAAGCGAAAGAAAACAGAACTACCGGCAATATGCAGAACAACTGGTAAAAGATGGATATGCTTATTACGCATTTGATACCACAGCCGACCTGGAGGCAAAACGCACTGCTATCCCTAATTTTCAATACAACCATGCTACCAGACCAGGAATGAAAAATTCGCTAACATATGGGGCGGATGAAGTGAAAAGCCTGCTGGAAGCACAAACCCCGCATGTTATCCGCATTAAAATGCCCGAAGATGAAAGCATCAGCTTTACTGATATGGTCCGTGGTGAGGTAGTATTCAGTTCATCACAATCAGATGATAAAGTATTGCTGAAAGCAGATGGTATGCCTACTTATCACCTTGCCGTGGTAGTAGATGATTATCTTATGAAAATAACGCATGCTTTCAGGGGAGAAGAATGGCTGCCCAGCGCATCGGTGCATGTTTTATTGTGGAAGTATCTATTTGGGCTGGAAAATATGCCGCAATGGGCGCACCTGCCATTGATTTTGAAACCGGATGGCAATGGCAAACTTAGTAAACGCGATGGAGACCGGCTGGGTTTCCCGGTTTTTGCCATGAACTGGACCGATCCAAAAACGAACGAACTTACAAAAGGCTTCAGGGAGCTGGGCTTTTTACCAGAAGCATTTGTAAACCTGCTGGCTATGCTCGGCTGGAACGACGGAACTGAACAGGAAATATTTTCACTGAATGAGCTGGTAGAAAAGTTTTCAATGGAACGTGTACATAAAGGCGGCGCAAAATTCGATTATGAAAAAGCAAAATGGTACAACCACGAATGGATAAAAGGATCCAGTGCTGAAGATCTGAGGCTTGAAATAAAAGAAGTGATGAAAACCGGAGGAATTACTATTACTGATGATGTTTATTTAGACAAAGTAATCACATTGGTTAAAGATCGTTGTACATTATTATCTGATTTTCCGCTGCAGTCTTCTTTCTTTTTTGAATCACCCAAACAATACGATTTGGATGTGGTAAAACCAAAATGGAATGATCAGAAAAAATTATTCTTTGCAGAAACCATCCGCCAGTTTGAACTGATGCAGCAATGGAATGCGCAGGACCTGGAAAAGGAATTTAAAGAGATAGCCGCTGCCAATCAGATAAAACCGGGTGATGTATTGCTGCCGCTGCGTATTATGCTGGTAGGCGGCAAATTTGGTCCGGGTGTATTTGATATAGCCACCCTAATTGGAAAAAAAGAAACCATCAGCCGCATTAAACACGTTGAGCAACTGCTGCAATAATAACTGGAAAGTTTTAAAGCAACTGTTTATTCAATCCTCTTCGGCTTACTACCTTTCTGTGAACAAGCAGCGAATAAAATTCACAGTAACAGCGGCCAGGGCCAGACAGTTAAAATAAACAAATGAAAAATAACAACCGGCTTATTTACTTCCTGGCATTTATTAAATTCATTCTTCCTTTTTTTTTGCAGCATTCAATTTATGAACCTCACCGCGATGAGTTTCTATACCTGGCTGAAGGCAGGCACATGGCCTGGGGTTATATGGAAGTACCTCCACTGCTGTCAGTATTTGCCTGGCTGATACATATCTGCGGTGATGGAATGTTCTGGATAAAATTCTGGCCCTCTTTATTTGGAGCCATGACTTTCATTATTGTTGCAAAAATAATTCTGTCACTGGGTGGAAAATCATTCGCACTGCTGCTCGGGTTTTTACCATTTGTAACCGGCGTCTATCTGCGTATACATTTTTTATTTCAACCCAATTTTCTTGAAATATTTTTTTGGACACTGATCGCATACAGCATGATTTCTTTTGTTCAAACCCAACAAAATAAATGGCTGTATATTTTTGGAATAAGTGTTGGATTTGGAATGATGAGCAAATATTCGGTAGCTTTTTTTGTAATAAGTATTTTAACAGGTTTATTAGTAACCAGGCAAAGAAAAATATTTCAAAACAAACATTTTTACGTTGCGGGATTATTTGCATTTCTCATTTTTCTGCCTAACCTGGTCTGGCAATACCGTCACCATTTCCCGGTTGTGTTTCACATGAAGGAATTGCGGGAGACACAATTACAATATGTAAGTCCGGCGGGTTTTTTATTTGACCAGTTGCTGATGAATCTTCCCTGTGTATTTATCTGGATTGCCGGTTTGTGCTTTACAGCTTTTACAAAAAAAACAAATCAATACCGTTTTATAGCATGGGCATATGTTTCAGTAATTGTATTATTGTTACTGGGGCATGGAAAAAATTATTACGCCCTGGGTGCATATCCTGTACTTTTTGCATTTGGCGCTTATCAACTGGAACAGCTAACTGCTGCCCGCTTAAGATTTTTGCGGTATGCTTTTGTGCTTGTTGCAGTTTACCTGGGTTATTTATTTATACCACTTGCCTTACCATTATTTAAACCTGGTGAACTGGCCGCATTTTATGAAAAAAAACAGGTAGCGAAATTCGGTGTTTTAAAATGGGAGGATTTAAAAAATCATCCTTTGCCACAGGATTTTGCTGATATGCTGGGATGGGATGAAATGTCAAAAAAAATGGCGGATGCCTACCATACGCTCGACAGTAATGAAAAAAAACACAGCATTCTGTTCTGTGATAATTACGGGCAAGCCGGAGCTGTAAATTATTATGGAACGAAATATAAAATTCCCGCGGCATACAGCGATAATGCCAGTTTTTTATATTGGATGCCTGGTAATTATGACTTTGACAATATCATTCTTTTAACAGATGATGAAAATGAAATGCAGCATGCATTTATAAAAAATTTCAAATCAGCTGTTTTAAAAGACAGTGTTACCAGTGTATATGCAAGAGAGCGGGGCGATCTTATTATTATTTTAAAAGGTGCCGATTCAACATTCAAAAAGTTTTTTATTGAGAAACTTAAAAAGGATAAGGCTAAAGTAAAGTGGTAGATAAAAAGTTGAGTGGTTAAATAGTTGGAACGAAAAATATCCGGTATTGTACCAGCATTTCAAAAAATTACCTTATCGTGGTCTGTAATTCATTGTGTACTTTTGAAATCACGTTAAAATTATCTCATGAGTGAGAATGTCCATAACGCAGCAGACCATTCCGGGAAAAATAAAGCCCGGCCTGTAAGGGTTTTGGTAGCCAAAGTTGGTTTAGACGGACATGATCGTGGCGCCAAGGTAATTGCAGCTGCCCTGCGTGATGCGGGCATGGAAGTAATTTATACCGGATTGCGTCAAACACCTGAAATGGTGGTAAATGCTGCCTTGCAGGAAGATGTGGACGCTATTGGCATCAGCATACTCAGCGGTGCACATAATACCGTTTTCCCTAAAATAATACAGTTAATGAAAGAGAAGGGGATGAATGATGTATTGCTGACAGGCGGCGGCATTATACCTGAAGATGATATGAAAAAACTTAATGAAATGGGTGCAGGAAAGCTGTTTGCGCCCGGTACACCCACCACGGAAATAGCTGGTTACATTAAGGATTGGGTAAAAGAAAACAGGAGCTTTTAAGGTTCCTGTCAAAAAAATCCGCAATAAAAAATAAACAATGGCCAATTATACTACATTACTTACCTCTCTGGAGAATGGCATTCTTACCATCACCATTAACCGCCCGGATAAACTGAATGCGCTCAATAAAACAGTGATAGAAGAATTGGGCGAAGTACTGGGCGAAGTATATAATAATCCAGAAATAAAAAGTGCCATCATTACCGGCAGCGGCGCAAAAGCGTTTGTAGCAGGAGCCGATATCAGTGAATTTCTATTGCTTGATGGCAATGCCGGTAAAGCATTGGCGCAAAAAGGACAGGATACTGTATTCAGCAAAATTGAAAACAGCCCAAAACCAATTATTGCAGCCGTAAATGGTTTTGCATTGGGCGGTGGCTGCGAACTGGCCATGGCCTGCCATTTCAGGCTTTGCAGTGAACATGCAAAGTTTGGACAGCCTGAAGTAAACCTGGGATTGGTGCCTGGCTATGGCGGCACACAACGTTTAACCCAACTGGTAGGAAAAGGGAAAGCAATGGAATTAATGATGACAGGCAATATGATTGATGCCACTGAGGCAAAACAACTCGGCCTGGTAAATTATGTAACAACCGCAGATGAATTACTTGGGAAAACAACAGCGATATTGCAAATCATCAATGCCAAAGCGCCCATAGCCATTAAACATGTAATTGCACTCACTAACATGGCTGCTTATGGAGCTGCTAATGGTTTACAAAAAGAAGTGGAGGCATTTGGAGAATTGTTTGATACTAAAGATGCAAAAGAAGGAGCTGCTGCATTTTTAGAAAAACGGAAAGCCAGTTTTAAGGGAGAATAAAACTAATATTAATTATGTTTATATTTTGGGATTTGCTAAATATGTTAACCAAAGAAATCACAGAATCCCGTCATCACCAGATCAGTAATTGCCTAAAGCGTTGCCTCATTAATTTTATCAAGCGGGTTCATAATATAAGTAGCTACTGAATTATCTTTCAGCAACTCTACCACCCTAAACCCGCGATAAGAGGTACCCCAGCTGCCGCCAAAATGTGCATCAAAAATAAATGGAATATCTTTTTTTATTTTAATGTCTTCCTGGTCATGATCATGCCCGTTAAAAACAGCTTTTACATTTTTATATTTTGCTAATACATCAAAAAGTTCCGGGCAGTCAATAGCGTTGGCGGTTTGTTTGGCAGGATTGATATGCAGAAAAATAAATACCTGGTCCTGGCTTTTGTACTTTTCCAATTTTTCTTCCATCCATTTTGTATCCGGGCATATATAAGTTCCCTTCTCATCAGACGTAGTGGCAATTAAAAAGGAGGTTTTCTTTATACTAAACTCATGATTTACCGGCATGTTCCAAATGGTTTTCCATTCATCCGGGGTCACATGATCATGATTGCCCTGGCTCACATAATAAGGGGTTTGTAACTTATCCAGGTAAGCCTTAGCTGCTGGGTAAAGGGTTTTATCATTATGAACCACATCTCCGTTGATCATACAAAAAGCGAATGGGTTAGCAGTATGTTCTTCATTCACGCGGCTAACCATTGTTGCAAAATAATTTTCATAATCAGTTTTTGGTTCACCATAATGCCCGTCTGAAGCCACAGCAAAACGCAGCTTTATTTTCCGCCTGCTCCATTCATACGGATCCGTTTCACTGGCCCGGATGATTTTACCATTGGCAAGCAGTAAAATAACGGGTGTTGTGTATTTGATAAAGTCGCGCCTGTTCATAATCGCCTGTTTTTATTCGTACCCATTTTTAAAAATAATTGTTTGACCTTTCGCCAAAATTACCGAAGCAATTTTATTTTCCCCGTTATGTATTTGTTTTCTTTCTATGCCTTTTACCAGCCAGGCAGTAAAAGGTAATTTGATCCGCAACACACCGCCCTGTTCAGCAGTAATAGTAACCTCATCTGTAACGCCGTTTTCTTTTTTGGCTGATATAAGAAACGCACATTCAGTTCTTAGGTTATGAAAAGTGACATTCTTCCAGGTGCCGGGAACCGCAGGAAATATTTCTATATACCCGTTATAACTCTGAATCAGCATTTCATGCACGCCCTGAGCAAATGCAAAATTGCCTTCCAATGTAAAGGGCCGGTAAGTAAAAGATGAATACTGACCGTCTTTCTGATCTCCATTCAGATGAAAACTATTGGGGGAACAAAAATTTGAAGCAAATATTTTCAACATCCTTGCTGCATTGTCTGCTTCTTTTGCCCTTGCATAAATACAAGCTGCCCAGCTAAAAGAATAGCCGCACCAGTTGCGGGTTCCTGTTTTTTCCAACCACCGCAATGATTTATTGATAGTTTGTTTTTGTGCAGTGTCCACCGGGCTTAATAAACCTAATGGATAAATAGCCATCAGGTGCGCATGATGCCGGTGCGATTCATCAAGGTTTTGGCCGGGTGCAATAGTAAGACCAGTTTCGTTGACATTAAAATCCGGATATAACTGGCTGTCAAAATATAAGTCCCTGGGATTTCTTCCTGTCGCTTTTTCAAGCACTTCACTATATTCTTTGTACAAATTCCTGATTAGTGATAAATCATAGTTGGTAAAGTTTTTAAACCATGCGTTTATACTGTTATTATTATACTCGGGTGATGAGCTGAGCGGCAACCGGTATCTATGTGTAACGGTATCGCGGATACGTATTTTAGACAGGTAATTCTCAACTTCATCAAAATAGGGCCGGCATATTTGTTTCAGGAAGTTTTCATCCATGCTGTATTTCCATTGCCAGTAAAAATGCTGTGCTACCCATGCCGCTGTTGTAAGGCTCATAGAATATTGAATCCATCCGCCCATTTCCTTACCTGAAATAGTTGTAACGCCGGGAACATTCAGCCCATCAACATTAAAATATTTTTTTGTCCATTTTTTATTTGCTTCTTTTATTTTCCACAACCAGTTGGTATAAGACGCCGTTAAATCCAAATGATTACCCGTATAACCCGGCCAGTAACTTAATTGCGTATTCAAATCATGGTGATAATCACCCTTCCACGGAGGCAGATTGCCATTGTCTGCCGTCCAGATAGCCTGTAAAGAAATGGGTGGTGTATTGCTCCGTGCTACGCAACCAAACTTATACATCTCCAGGTAATATTCCTTTTCCAGTTGTGTATCCGGAATGGCAACAGCGGATCTATTCCAATAATCTTTCCACCAGGCAGTATGCGCGCCCCACCCTGTTGGCTCTTTTGCTGAAATAACCATCTCTGGCAATACTGCCGGCTTGTTAACCGTAATAGTCCATTGACCAATAATATGTTTTGCGGTAAACTTTTTCCACTTCACTAATACTTCATAATAATTACCGTTCCAGGTGGGCTGATGATAAAGAATACTGGCAGCGGTTTTTGTAATGCTTCCTTTTTTATATCCCAATCTTTCCAGGCCTTGCCCTTCCACACTATTTCCAATTTTACCGGTATTACCGGTATTATATGCAGGGATTACCAATTCAGGAATAATACCAGCAGCAGGCAGGTTCTCAAAACCAAAATACCCAGTTTGTTTTGAAGCATGCACATAATTAAAGAGCGTTACTCCATTTTCAAATTTAATTGTACTGAGCGCTGTTTTTATGTCCAGTTCATTTGAAATTACCTTACCAAACTTTGCACACCCGAATTCTATTGCGGCGCCTGGAATCTTTGTAGGTGCCGCGTATTTTTCATAAGGGTCATCCCCCATTCTTTGTACAGAATCATATTGATTCAACCTTACTTTTTCAACTACCCAGCTAAATTTCAACTTATCAATTTCTGGCATGGGGCGATCATCCCATAGATCTACCCTGTCCAATGAAAGCCTGATATTATTTTCTTTCTTCCATATCAATGCTCCCAGCCAACCATTACCAAGGGGAATGCCTTCATCCCAGCGGATAGCCATAGAATCAAATGCAAGATTGTGCGCAGGCTTTGGTTGCGCAGCAAGCTGGTTTGTTACACATACAAGCAGCACAATTATTATTTTATTCATGATGCTTACTGTTGAATTTTTGGTGGCGGCTTAACCAGCATGGTATCGGTCCCGAATAAAGGCACCTGGTATCCACCGGAATCAAGCTTCACTTTTGGGAAAGCTTTTTTCAATTCTTCCCAATCTGTATTTTTTACCGCTGTTTTATAAAAGTAGATTGACTGCAATTCTTTTACATCTTTTAGTTTCATCAGACCGCTCATTGTAACTTTTGTACCTACCAGGTTTAAGGATTGCAATTGCCTGAGTGTAATGAGCCTGCTTATTCCTTCGTCAGTAATACCTGTATTACTCAATTCCAGTCTCGTAAGATTACTGCATTCCTTTATTACCGTTATTGCAGCATCCGTTATTTTAGTGCCGTTTAATTTTAACCAAACCAATTGCTTTTTAAGAGGAAGTAATAATTGTATCATTGAATCATTGGCATTGGCTTTTGTAACAAAGCTTACCATTAAATAATTACTGTTTGCAGCTACCGGCATTACGACAACACCGCTATCCGTTAACTTTTTTATGGCGGCCTCATCCCCTTTCTCTACAGGTACTACGGGTACATCCATAATTGCTTTTTTCTCAACTGCTGTATTCTGAAGAGAAAGTAAAATGGGTTTTATTTTGTCTGTCTGGGCAAGATCTTTTGTTTTTTTATCAAATGAAGCACCACTGGCAATCCACCAATGCAGAATGGCAATTTCCTTTTCTGATAACTGGGGCTTTTCTTTGGGCGGCATATGGTGTTCATCTGCTTTCTCCAGTAAAATTCTTTTTATCATTTCGCTTTCATCAGCTTTACCAGGTTCAATAACTACTCCGTCTTTACCGCCTTTCATTAAAAGAGCCGCCAGATCCATCCTTAGTTTACCTTTTTGTTTATTGGCACCATGACAGTTGTAGCATTTGCTTTGTAATAAAGGCTGAATGATATCCGTATATGCAATCGCTTCCTGCACATCAGGGATTGGCTTTTTTACAAGCACAGTGTCTGCTCCAATAATATTTTTAAAGGAACCTGTCAGGTAATCGCTTCCATGCGTAAGCGAACCACCCAAATGGCCAGTAACCCCAATAAGAAAAATCAGCAAAACAGGCAGTACCCATTTATATTTTATGATTGATCTGTAAAGGTAAAGCAAATAATAAATAATGGAAACTACCGCAACACTAATGCCCAGCCACTGATGCCTGCCAACCAATTCCTCGTCATAATCACCACTGTTTGAAAGGATATAACCGGTAATGCATGATGCAACAGCGCTTATCATACCCCAAAACAAAGTGATACTGATAGCGTGTTCTAAATGAATATATTTTTCCCGTGAAGAGATCAACTGAAAAAAACAAGCGAGCAACAGGATGCCGATGGGAAGATGAACAAATAAAGGATGTAAGTGGCCGAAAAATTCAAACATAAGCTGTTAGCTGTTAGCCATTAGCTGTAAGCAGGTAAACATGCCGCAAGCTTTGAGCTTTTATTTATTTACTTATTAAAAGATATTTTATCTGTTATTTACAAAATCCACAATTCAGGCCTGAGATTGCAATACTAATAGCTTACAGCTAAAAGCTATACATATCTTTTCCTCAGTAAATTCATCATGTGCACGTTAATCGCCCACTGATCACCCAATGGCTGCCGTGTATAAGGGAGCGTGGGCATATAATCCGGCGGACCAAACTCAGTTAGTATTGTCATTCGCTCACCATTTTTCTTTTTTCTTTCAATTACTTTATCCCACCAGTCGAAATGTTGTTTCACTGCCGCTTCCCATTCCGGTGCACGCGGATCATTTACCTGCGGGCCCTCGGGATGACCGATGCGTGCATGAATATGTTCTACCCTTGATAAAACCAGGTCTACTGTTTCTTTTTGATCCTGCAATAAGGTCTCATGCACATTACACCAGTGGGATACATCGAAGGTAAGTTTCAGTTCAGGTATTTTTTCTACAAAGCCCCGGCAAATATGCGCAGCAAACATCATCCTGGAACGGTGTGTTTCATGGCAGATGGTAATACCCGTCTTTTTAGAAAGTGCCGTGGTATGATCTATAAAAAGTTTATTCTGTTCATACGTGAAATAGTCCCTTCCGGAATGGCAATTGATATATAAAGGGCGCTGAATAGTATTTCCTGCTGCAGCATCTGTCATTTTTTTAAAGACATCCAGGTGTTCTGCAGGATTACTTTGAGAGCCTCCACAGAGAAAGCCTACTTCCAGCTGGTGTTTCTTTAATGCGGCAAAGAGATCATCCTGATCTTTTTTATTCAATGGCCACCACATTTCTATTCCGTCATACCCTTCTTTTTTTGTTTTCGCACAAAACTCATCTACCGTTCCGGCAAAACCCCAGTTGGTATGTAAGATTTTTAATTCAAAGGCATTGGTCTTCGTGAAGCTGGGTTTATTAGCGGCTGAAAAGCTGTCCAGCGACGATAACAACATAGCTGTACTGGCTGAACCTGTAATTCCTAAAAATTTTCTACGGTTGATTGTCATTTCTCAATTAATTGCATTAGTTTCTACTTTAAGATTTTCTTCAACACATAGTATCATAGAAGCAGAGGCAATCATAGATTTTCCTGAGCGTCTATGCTTTTCTATTTTCATATGCTATGTGGTAAGAAAAAACATCAATAATAAAAATCTATCCTTCTGGAAGAGCTTTATACAACTCATTCACAAAAGTCTTTTGCCCTTCTTTAAAAATATTGGTACAATTAAAATTAATGAGCATGCCCTTGGGCTTCTGCATCAATTTCATATACGTCATTACCTGCGCATGATGTACTGGCAATACCACATCAATTGCTTTTAATTCAACTAAAATATTATTTTCTACCAGTACATCCAATCTTAACTCTGCTTCAAGTTGCAAGCCTTTGTAAGAAACAGGAAGCCACAATTGTGTTTTATATTCCAATGCTTTTAAAGAGAGTTCTTTTATAAAACATTTTTCATAAACACTTTCAAGCAATCCTGGTCCTAAATGCTTGTGTACTTCAATTGCGCAACCTATTATTTTATAGGATAGTTCATTCAGATAACGTTGTGTTACCATCAGGAAAAGGTTTAACAGGTTCAAGAGTCTTTTCCCGCATAGTATCATAGTCAGGTACAGCCGGCGCCAAAATTCCTATGTATTTCTATCTTTCTATGATCCTATGTGGTAAAATCTAAGCTATAATATCATTGATTACATTACCCGCCACATCCGTCAGTCTGAATGGACGCCCCTGGTACTGGTAAGTAAATTTTTCATGGTCAAATCCCAGTTGATTCAATATCGTTGCCTGTATATCAAACGGTGTTGTTTTACCGCTGACAGCACTATAACCAATCTCATCAGTTTCACCATAACTATATCCTTTCTTAATTCCACCGCCTGCCATCCACATGGTAAATGCTTCCGTGTGGTGATCCCTTCCTTTGAAAGGCATTTTCTTTCCTCCGCGATTTTCCTGCATAGGCGTTCTGCCAAATTCTCCGCCCCAAACCACCAGTGTATCTTCCAGCATACCTCTTTGCTTAAGATCAAGCAACAATGCAGTAATTGATTTATCTACCTGCCGGCATTTATTTACCAGTCCAATATCTACTGCATCACCGGCACTGGTACCATGACTGTCCCAGCCCCAGTCAAACAGCTGAACAAAACGTACTCCTTTTTCTACCAGCTTTCGCGCCAGCAAAATGTTATTGGCAAAACTGCCGCTGCCAGGCTTGGTTCCATACATATCATGAATATACTGGGGTTCATCATTTATATTCATTACCTCAGGAACGGATATCTGCATTTTATATGCCATCTCATACTGCGCAATGCGCGATAAAATTTCAGGGTCTTTATAATCTTCGTATTGCTGCTGGTTGACTTCATTAATAGCATCAATAGATGCTTTTCTTAAATCCCTGTCCATACCACCTGGATCATTTATAAATAATACCGGGTCTCCTTCGCTGCGGCATTGCACACCCTGGTATACACTCGGTAAAAAACCGCTTCCCCATACACTTTTACCAGCATCCGGGTTTTTGCCACCGGACGTTAATACAACATAACCGGGTAAATTCTGATTTTCTGTGCCAAGTCCATAAGTAACCCAGCTGCCCATACTTGGCCGCCCTAAACGTGGTGCGCCGGTATGCATGAGCAATTGAGCGGGTGCATGGTTAAACTGATCGGTAGTAACCGCTTTTAAAAGTGTAATCTCATCGGCTATTGTTGAGAGATGGGGCAAATGATCGCTTATCCATAAACCACTCTGCCCGCGTTGTTTAAAATTTGCCTGCGGCCCCAGCATCTTCGGTACACCACGTATAAACGCAAAACGTTTTCCTTCAAGTAAAGACTGCGGACAGTCCTGGCCGTCTAATTTCATTAGATCCGGTTTGTAATCAAACAATTCTAATTGAGAAGGCGCACCGGCCATGTGTAAATAAATAACAGATTTGGCCCTGCCCGGAAACATAGGCGCTTTAGGTGACAGCGGATGGGCGGCATCAAACACAACAGGATTTGTAGCAGAAGAATTGCTGCCACATCCAAACAAAGAACCCATTGCCAGTGCGCCCAGTCCCATTGCACTTTCTTTTAAAAAATGACGCCGTGTATTCAACTGCATGTATGCGTTGGAGGCTTCCTTAACCAGCCGCTGATTATTTAATTCTTTCTGTGTCATGGAATTTTAATTCTTTGTAATCACCTCATCTAAATTTAATATTGTATTAATAACCACTACCAATGCCGCGGTAGCAGCCGTATCTTCCTTATCTGAATAACCACCTGCCATTTCACAGGCATTTGCTGCACTGCCATTAAACTTTTCTAATGCCGTTCCATATAATTTCATCAGCGTAGCAAGTGCCGGTGCTTCTATAGCATGCCCTGCGGCCCTTTCATATACAACAGTAATTTGTTGCTTTGGATTTTTAGCAAATGCTTTTTCAAGCCGCAATGCAAATTTTCTTGCCATATCCAGGCATGCTTCATCATTCAGTCCTACCAATGCCTGCAAGGGTGTATTGGTGCGTATGCGGCGTGCGGTACATACTTCTCTTGCTACACCATCAAATGTCATCATAGCCGGATAGGGTGCTGTTCTTTTCCAGTAAGTGTATAAGGCCCTGCGGTATTTATTTTCTCCTTTACTTGGTTCCCATTTACGTCCATCGTAAGGAGATCGCCAGATACCATCTGGCTGGTAAGGCATTACACTGGGCCCGTACATTTTACTACTCATTAACCCGGTTACACTTAAAGCCTGATCACGTATTTGCTCAGCAGATAAACGTACCCGCGCACCTCTTGCATAATATTTATTGGCCTGATCTTTTTCTGTTTCTTCTTTTGAAACCCTTGAATCCTGCTGGTAAGTAGCAGACATAACAATTTCTTTCAATAATTTTTTTACATCCCAGTTATACGTATACATAAACTTATAAGACAGGTAATCCAGCAACTCTTTATGGGTGGGTGGTATGCCCTGCGTGCCCAGGTCTTCCACTGTTTCTACCAGGCCTGTTCCAAATAACTGTTCCCATAAACGGTTGACCATAGTTCTTGCAGTAAGCGGATTTTGTTTGCTGGTTAACCACATAGCCATCCCCATCCTGTTTTTAGGCGCATTGGCGGGCATAGGATTTAGCGCATGTGGCACACCGGGAGTAACCACTTCTCCTTTCACCAGCCAGTTACCTCTTTCAAAAACATGGGAGATGCGCTGCATCCCATCAGGATTTTCCATCATCACTGGAGTAGTGGGGGTTTGCATGGTTACCAAACCCCAATATCTTTTTTTAGCTTCTTCATAACCGGGCTGGTGCTCACCAGGGAATGAACTGGTAAAATAAAACCAATCGAACATTGCCCCGCTGTCCTCCGGCTTCTTCAGATTCTTATTGGTATAGGATAAATAAAAATCATGCACGCCTGCTATAGCAATAACAGGTATGGAATTTATCTGCCAGCCATTTTTCGTAACCTGTAGTGGTATGGATGCAATAACGGCACCGTCTGGTCTGTCTGCATGAATGCTTAATACACCACCCGGCGCATACGCCTGGTAGCGGTATATCAATTCAGTTTTATTATTAAGATTTGTTTTTGGCATACGCACCAAACCATTATTTCGGAAAGCGGCCCATTTGGTATCATTCAGTTCACTATTGATAAACTGATCGCAATACAATGAATTAATAGCCGGCTGCCAGGTTTCTAAAAACTGGTTAATTTCTTTTTTTTGCTGGGTTGTAGCATATTGCTGCAGCCAGGCATTCAGTTTATTTTTTTCTTCGTTGGCCGAATCTGTAAAGCTGCGTAACAAAGGGTAATCAGCATAGGTGTCTTCATCTCTTGTGTTATTAAAGAAAGCTGCAAACTGGTAATATTCATCATGCCGGAAGGGATCATAGGGGTGGCTATGGCATTGCACGCATGCAAATGTAGTTCCCAATAAAGCTTCCCAGGTAGTATTCACGCGGTCAAGTACAGCAGAAGTCCTGAATTCTTCATTATCCGTACCGCCTTCGTCATTAGTCATGGTATTGCGGTGAAAAGCCGTAGCTATCAGTTGTGCGTCCGTAGGATTCGGCAGCAGATCACCTGCTAATTGTTCTGTTAAAAATTGATCATACGGTTCATTTTCATTAAATGCATTAATCAGCCAGTCGCGGTAACGCCATATGGTACGGGCGTCGTCTCTTTCATAACCTTTTGTATCTGCGTAACGTGCAAGATCCATCCACATTGCCGCCCACCTTTCTCCATAATGAGAAGATGCGAGTAAACTATCAACTGCATTCCCATAAGCTTTGTCTGTTTTGTCAGTATAAAACTGCAGCGCTAATTTATCCGGGGCGGGCATTCCAATAATATCAAGGCTTACCCTTCTTAGTAAAGTTGCCTTGTCTGCCTGCGGCGAATGAATAAGTTTTCTTTCTTTTAATTTTTGCAGTATAAAATAGTCTATATCATTTTTAGCCCAGTCTTCTTTTGCGGAACCAAAAAATCCCATCAGCTTTGTTTCGGCCGGAACGCTGGTTGGTTGCACAGGCATATAGGCCCAATGGTTGCCCCATTGCGCACCCTGTTTTACCCATGAGCGCAAAATATCAATGTCTTTAGATGAAAGCGGTTCATGCCTGTACGGCATTCTTTCTTCCGGATCTTTTAATGTGAGGCGGCGAATCATTTCGCTGTGTTCAGGATCACCAGGTATAATGGCTGGCTTCCCCGATTCTGTATTGGCGAGCGCTTCTGACCTGAATAGTAAACTGAAACCTGCTTTGCGGCGCACACCTCCGTGACAGGTAATGCAGTTTTTGTTGAAGATGGGTTTAACCTGCGTATTATAATCGATTGTTTGCCTGCGTGTAGTATAAATAAAAACGCCCACGGAAACTATTAAAACGGCAACTATAAGCAAAGACTTTTTCTGAAAGAATCTTGTCATTTGGCAGGCTTTTGAAATGGTACTAAAATTAACGAATCCTGATTAGGATTTGAAGAGATTTTAGGATTAAAAGAATATTAGTGGGGTCAGGCTGCAAAGGGATGCAGAGAACGACCCGGAAAAAGAACAATTCTATTTTATAAAGATGTTGATTTTATAAGGCTTTTGCGCCTTATAGGAATAATTCTATAAAAGAAATGTATTTCCTATTTCACCACAAACCACACATAACTCTCTGGTTCAATCGTAACTTTTACCTGCACATTATAGTTACGATCCAAAGCATATGCAACAGCTTTACCATTTTGTACTATGGTAGCATTCTTATTTAGCCCCGTATAATACAAAGGGATGGTGATTGTTCTTGTAACAGGTTGTTTAAGTGGGTTATAAAGTATTGCCAGTGCTTTTTCAGCAAGATTTGGATTTACATGCATCCATCCATCCCAATCTCTGCCATCTGCTCTTCTTAAGTGAATGATATCAGCATTAAGAATATCAAAATATTTTTTATACCACTTTATTACATCAATAACCGCCTGCTTTGTTTTATCAGTATCATATAACCGCGGGCCACGGTAACAAGCCTGTATGCCTGCACCATAATATTGCATCATCAGCTGTTTGTAATCATTGAGGTGTTCGCTGAGTGGTTCCAGTACGGCTTCTGGTCCACCACCCTGGTAGCGTGTAAGTGGTACAAAACCCCAGCTCATAGAGGGTGTCTTCTCCCAGGTGCCATCAAAAATATTCTGCCTGTTTAAAATTTTCTGCTGATCTCTGGGCAAAGAAAAATTTACTTCGCGGTAACCCAATCCAATTTTATTGGTGCCATCTAAAAAATACCAGTCAGGCGCATTTATATACACACCGTTTTCATTGCACCAGTGATATAAATTTTTCTGCAGTTCCATCTGCCGCCACTGGCTATCATCTAAACCTTTATGGCCGGGATGCGTTGTTGACGCACATACATCGCCGGGGTAAGGTCCGTCGTTTTCAAAAATATTAAAGCCGGTTTTAGTAATAAAGTATTTGATTTTTTCCAGGTACGCCAGCCCCCATTTACTTCCATAGCAAGGTGCGTTACCAAAAAAAGCACCGCCCGGTTTACCGGTCGCAGGGTCTATCACATCATCTTCATCGCTGATCTTTCTTGAACTGAACAAAGAATAACTTCCCATCAGAATATTTTTACTATGTGCATAATCCGCCAGCCGCTTCCATTGCAGTACATTGGCTGCGGCTGTATCTTCCATATTGCAATGGCTGCCAAAACTTACTATCAATGCTTCGTAACCGGTAGCTGCGCATTGATCGACCGCATTTATTACTTCTTCATCTGTTTTGCTAACCAGGTGCATAAAAATGGGGCTTTCTTTTGTCCACGGCGCCACCATACCGTACATCCTGCGAATGGCCAGGCCCCTCCTCTCACGATCGTAACCATCCATCAACAACTCATGCGTGCGGACAGAATTAAAAACTTCTCCGGGTTGCAAATCAATACCTGGTGCTTTTTCGGGGTATACTTCCAGCAGGCAGGGTGTCTGGTAATTATAATTTACCTGCGAAGTATAACTGCTGTCGGCCTTCCAGTGCGTAGTCTGATCGCTGATATCGTACCGCATGGCATTATTAAAAGCATAATTTGTTTCTACATAAATACCATGCTGTTTTTTCATCTGCTCAGGCGAACCCACTACAGCACTTTCTTCTTCCGTAAATGCCAGTATTTCATTTACTACACGGTTTAATTTGTACGGATGATTGCCCTTATTTTCTATTGTTAATGATTTTACAATGAGTGGTGCGCCAGTGTATAATTCGTAGTGTATGATAACCTGCAATCCCTGTAATTGGGGCAGCGACGATGTATAAATAAAATTCAGCTCAACACCTGTTGCCGGCGGCACGCTGTGAAAAGATTTCGATGCGGGTTTCCAGGACAACCGCGGTACTATTTTAGCAACGGTATATTTTATAAAATGAAAACCGGTGCTGCTAGCCCTGAAACTATCTATCCATTCCGGTAAGAGATATGCATTCTCCCGCTGACCATACAGGCCACCCACGTTATAATCTTTACCATTAATGGTTAATCTTGCCTCTGCTTTTACGGCACGCAATAGTTGCTGGCCATTACTTATATTTTTGTAATCAATACATGCCAGGTCAGGCGACAACCGAAAAACTCTTTTTACCAATCCATTGTACAGTACAATATCTTTTCCATTATTTGACTTGTAAACAGTGGCCGCTTCTTTTGTGGGAGTAATTAACCAATCTGCAACTGGCTTATCTTCTTTTGCATTTTTGTAAACAGGCAAAGCATCCTGCGCCAGCACGCTTACTAATTTTATGATCAAAAAACATACAACCGCAATTTGTTTCATAAGACGATAACAATTTTAGAATCCGTTCAGTGTAACTATCCCTGCGTCCCGCTTGCTAATATCACCGGTATCAGCCTGAAAAGCTAACATTAATATTGAATAACTATATCCTGAACAAAACCCCAGGGGAAAGTATCTCTATAGAAAATAATACAATTAACAATATCAAACCCTGAAAGGGCATTAAATCTGCCGGAATAAAATCATTCTATTTCGCATGAAACAGCATCGTTGCCGGTATCTCTATTTGCGGGCCACCTGCTGGTTGTACAAATACATGTAAAGAATTTTCACCGCCACTATCATAATATTGAACCGTAATCTTGTGGTAACCTTTTTTCAATGCAGCTTTACCTGGTCCGGCATAACTATTATCATTGTCTACTACTTCCAAACCATCAATCAGTAATTTACTGCCATCGTCTGAGCCAATCGAAAAAGTATAAAATCCGTCTTTGTCAATTTTTATAAAGCCATCAAATGCAAAGGCGAACTTTTCTTTGCGTTGTTTCAAAGCAACAGAAAAAATATCTGTAACACCAGTTTTTTTAGCTACTGAATTATTTGTTACAGATTGAATATTTATGGTGCCAATTGGTTCGAAATATTTATAATTCAGGCCTGGCTCAACAGCGCCTGGTGAATTTGCTTTCATCCACTCATACCGGATTATTTTTTCTTTGGCAATGTTGCCGGATAATCCACTCACCGGAATGCTGACAGCCTGAACATCCGTTGTTTTCTCCAGTAAAAATGGTTTTGTATAAACTGGCGATTGCGCGGTTGGCGTTGTTCTGTCTGTTGTGTAATGAATGGTATCTGTAACAGCGCCCGCTTTTAAGGTAACGGTTGGCTGCATCGGGTTTGTGTATGCAACTTTTATTGCAGGCTTTTTAGTAAACATTCCATAGTTACTTATTTTAACTGCATAAGCATAAGGTGCTTTTATAGTATTTGGATTGTATGCTGGTAAACTGATAACGGCATTTTCGCCTTCCTGTGCCCAGCTTAGTTTTTCCCGGGTAGATAAAAAGTTAATGGTAGTTCCGGCGGGCAACACAGTTGATTTCAACAGCAGCTTATTATTACCGGGATATTTTGGAAAAATGGCATACAGTGAATTTGTTTTTTCATTGTACGTATAAAATATTTCCTTTACCGCATATCCAGGATCAGGATCAATGGTTAACTTAAGCAATAGATCACCACTCCCATTTTTTGGTTTATATCCTTTCATGCCTTCGCTCCATTGAGACGGCGTTTTCCATCTTACCGTATTATAGATCGCTTCGCCATTAATTTTCATCCAATCGCCAATTTGCAACAAACGTTCCTGCATTATTGGCGGAATTTTGCCATGTTCATCAGGCCCGATATCCAATAAAAAATTACCGCCGCTGCTAACTTTATCAATTAATTGTAATACCAGCGACTGGGCCGGATTATAATCCCATGCATCTTCTTCCCGGTTGTACCCATAACTAAAACCCATACCGCGGCTCTCTTCCCAGTAATGATCTTCAAAATCAAGATCGGGCTGGTATTCCGGCGTATAAATTCCCCCATGATGAAAACGAACACCAGCACCCCATCTGTCATTCACTATTATTTTATCTTTTACCGGGCTCTCATTGTATAACCATGCAAGAAATTCCTGGCTCTTCCAGGTTTCAGCAGGCGCATCCCAGTCACCATCCGTCCAGAAAACATCGGGCTGGTAAGTATTGATCAAATCTTTCATCTGTGGCCAGGTATGGTCCATTACAAATTTATTTTTATCCTTTAACCAAAGCGGGTTATACCATTCATACAAAGAATAATACATACCTGCATGGACAGACGTTTTTCTTACAGCAGCAAATAAATCTTTTATTAAATCTCTTTTGGGTCCAACGTCAACTGCATTCCACGGAAAACCCCAGTCCCGGTTGGCTTCCTTGCTTGGCCATAAAGTAAACCCATCATGGTGCTTGGAAGTAAGTACAATGTATTTGGCGCCCGACTGCTCAAAAACTTTTGCCCATTCATCGGGATTGAACAGTTCTGCTTTAAACTGATCTGCTAACTGGTAATAAGTCAGCTCACCGAATTTCTTTTTATGAAAAGCCTGGCGCGCAGTATCATTACCATTCAATCCATTCTGGTACCATTCTGCATACTGACCTTTAGTGCTCCAGCCGGGTACAGAATATACACCCCAGTGAATAAAGATGCCAAACTTAACATCCTTAAACCATTGTGGTGTAGGCCGCTGATCCAGTGATGACCAGTTTGGCTGATAGGTTTGTGCAGCCAGGCAAAAAAACACCAGGCAAAAAACATTCGTTAGCAGTGATTTTTTCATACAGTTCATTTGCAGGTAATTTAAATGTATTTTTTGTAGAAACAATTTGCTGTTGCGGACCAATATTCCAGTATTTATACAGGCCTTTAAAAATAAGGCTTCTCTTATCTAAAAACATCTTTTCAGAATAAAAAAAGTAACCGTTTGCGCCATTGGTTTTATCCGCGGTTGTCTCTCTTGTCATACATACAGCTAAATAGAATTATTGCGGACACTGCTGTTTACTAACCCAGGTGCATTTTATCAATTGTAGCCGGCGAATACCGCCTTGCAGGTTCCATATAATTAAAATACACAAGCTTACCTTACAGGCCAATTGTTCATTTAATTACCTTTACCGTCCATTCAGCAGTAAATTATTTTAAAAATAAAAATCATATGGACTACCGGATTGAAAAAGACACCATGGGAGAAGTAAAAGTACCTGTGGACGCTATGTATGGTGCACAAACGCAGCGCAGTATTGATAATTTTAAGATTGCACAGGATATTAATAAAATGCCCAAAGAAATAATTAAAGCATTTGCTTATTTGAAAAAAGCTGCTGCTATTACCAATCTTGAAGCCGGAATTTTAAGCAAAGAAAAAAGTGATCTTATCGGAAAGGTATGTGATGAAATACTGGAAGGAAAATTAGATGCCTGGTTTCCGCTGGTAGTATGGCAAACCGGCAGTGGGACCCAGAGCAATATGAACGTAAATGAAGTAGTAGCATACAGGGGGCATGTAATGAATGGCGGCCAGTTGTCAGACAAAGAAAAATTCCTTCATCCCAATGATGATGTAAATAAATCCCAGTCGAGCAATGATACTTTTCCTACTGCCATGCACATTGCTGCCTATAAAATATTAACAGATGTAACCATACCCGGTATTGAAAAACTAAGGGATACGCTTGCCGCAAAGAGCAAAGCTTTTATGCATGTGGTAAAGATTGGCCGCACGCATTTTATGGATGCAACACCATTAACGGTCGGACAGGAATTCAGCGGGTATGTCTCTCAACTTAACCATGGTTTAAAAGCTATTAAAAATACACTGGCACATTTGAGTGAACTGGCGCTTGGCGGCACTGCCGTTGGTACAGGCATTAATACGCCTGAGGGTTATTCTGAAAATGTAGCTAAACATATTTCGGTATTAACAGGCTTACCTTTTATTACAGCTGAAAATAAATTTGAAGCACTTGCTGCGCATGATGCCATTGTGGAAACACATGGTGCGTTAAAAACGGTGGCTGTTAGTCTGATGAAAATTGCCAACGATGTACGCATGTTGTCATCAGGCCCCCGTAGCGGTATTGGCGAATTGTTTATACCGGATAATGAGCCAGGATCTTCCATAATGCCCGGAAAAGTAAACCCTACGCAATGTGAAGCGCTGACCATGATTGCGGCACAGGTAATGGGCAATGATGTGACGATTGGTATTGGTGGAAGCAACGGTCATTTTGAACTGAATGTATTTAAACCCGTAATGATTTATAATTTCCTGCACAGTGCCCGTTTAATAGGAGATGGCTGTGTAAGTTTTAATGATAAGTGTGCAGTGGGACTTGCACCAATTGAAGCAAACATTAAGAAACATGTAGACAATTCGCTGATGCTGGTTACTTCGCTTAATACAAAAATTGGTTATTATAAAGCGGCGGAGATTGCACAGAAAGCACATAAAGAAGGCACTACATTAAAAGAAATGGCGGTGAAGCTTGGCTATGTTACACCGGAAGAATTTGATGCATGGGTAGACCCGGCAAAAATGGTAGGGAAAATTTAACCGGCGAATCGGGAGTGTTTATCAATAATCAATTTAAAAATTTTAAATTAAAAAAGCCACGGCAATGCGTGGCTTTTTTAATCTTGTTGTTCTTTGTTTATAATTTCTGCAGTTTAACTGCCTGGTTAATATTATTTCCTGCTACTTTCAGATAGTAACTGCCTGCTGGTATTTTAGCAAGATTTATAGTAATTACATTATTACCCTTATTCAATAAAACAGCATGCTGCAAAACAGTTTTACCGGCAATATCTGTTACTTCCCAATTGGCCTGTTCGCCCACTGCTGCATTTATTTCGACAGTTACATCATTAACAACCGGGTTAGGATGAATAGTAATAATCCCTTTATTATTTGCCGGGTATACAGTAACAACTGAAGAAAGGCTGTATTTACCATCTGCATCTGCAATTTTTAAACGATAATAGATTACCGGGGAAGTAAGCTTACTAATGGCGCTGTCAGAATATGGATACACCTGCTGACCACCTTCATTGCTTGCCGGAATTATAGCAACCGTATAAAAATCACGGCTGTTAAGACGGCGCTCCAGCGTAAAAGTTTTTGTTCCATGCTCATCCTCTGTTATCCATTTCAGCCTGGCAATATCATTAGTGATTGATCCTTTAAAAGATACCAGGTTAACAGGCAGCGTTGCACTTACATTGGCAAAATAAAAAGTAGAAAAGGAATTAATATTTGCCTGCACCACATAACCGCCAGCACCAAAAGCAGACTGGTTAGTGGTGGGAACAGCTGCTGCTGCAGCCGCCATAGCCGCACCACACACATCATTGTTTTTAAAAATAGCCACGTTGGTTATTGAACCTACACCGCTGGGCTGGCTTAAAGTATTTACGCCGTCTCTTAATGCTATATATTCTGCGTTGGTCATGTAAAGACGTATACTCACAGCCGTACCGGGTTGTGTCTGTGGTGTTATGGTAATATTCCTGTCTGAATAAAGTGCATGGCTGTAGGCCTTTTCTCTTATCGTTCCTGTATTGGTATACATAGAAGTGGTAACATTTCCCAATAGATTGCCATTGGCATTAATTTCTGCAACTATATTTCCGCTGGTATCTGTTATTGGCACCCACAGGTTTTTATTAGTTGCATCTATAGTAATAGTATTTGCATCTTCACAAGTATTGGGCTTACCACTTGCAATAGGAACGAACTGAGAAATGGAACTCGTTCCTGCAATCGTGTTATAACCTAAAAAGGTAAATTTCTGAATACAATTATTACATGTAAGAAGCTGAGGATTATTAATACTGGGGGAATAAGGTGTTCCGGTAGCGCCTCCTTCCATAGTAACATAAATATCTTTGCCGCCCGGGCCGAAGGCCATGTCACGGTATCTTTGCGGACCATCAAAAACGCACACTGTATCTTGCCCACCAATTTGAGCGATTGCTGTACCGGTGTTGTCCAGTTTGGTGCGGATGATTCTTCCCCATTTTAACCCTGCCATTAGCAATGAATTTTTCCAGCCGGGTATGGCGCTGTAATTATAAAGCCCTAAACCAGACCAGGCTTCCGAAGGCCAGCCAGCGTTTGTAGGATTAGTAGTAAAAATATTATTAATATTTGCTTTGGTTGTAGGATAACCTGCAAACAGGGGATCTTTATAACTGGCACCAATAGCTGCAGCAGCTGACACTTCACTTGTTATAAGGGCAAGGCTGGAACCAGAATTGGAACCTGCGCTGGAACCCATATAATTTTCGTCTGCCGCATATCCTATCACCAGCGGATGACCATAATTTCTTGATGGTTCAATAATGTTTACCTCATCATCACTGTAAGGACCATGCGAAGATCCATATAAAATGTTTCTTACACTGTCATAGGCAAAACCCTGGTTGTTTCTTATACCCAGGCACCAGATACCGCTTTGCTTTGCACCATTATAAGGATTGTCGTTGGGGATCCATGAATTCATTGTACCCGGGTCAGTATCCGGTTCGAGGTTGAAACGCAAAATCTTTCCTTCGTATTTATTAATATCCTGTGCATGATTAATTCGCCCACGGCTCGCCAGTTGTCCTGCCCCCATATCTCCTGCAGCATAAAAAAGATACGATACAGCGTTCACAGGAGCAATAATCATGCGTTGTGAATTATGATCAACACTGCCGGGTATGGTATCACATATTACCAAAGGGCTTTCCAGCTGCCCGGTACCTGTATTGTAGGTAAACCGTACTATACTATTGGTAAAAAAAGAGCCCCCGTTCGGTAAAACAGAAGTACTGTCGAATGTATGTACATAAGATATATAGACATATTTTTTGGGTGTGCTTACATTCATAAAATCCGGGTGAATGGCCAACCCGGCCAATCCTCCCTGCGGCCAGGGGGATGCGGCACTGGTAAAATTTCGTCTGAGTGCGGTTAAAGTGCTTGTTTCGCTGAGATCAAGTACCTGCGTTTTTACTTTTGTAACAGGATCTATTCTGAAAACTTTGTATGCTTTTGAATCTGTTACCCACAGGTAATCGTCCGGACCATAAGTAATTTCCCATGGTGTGGTAATACCAGAAGTAGATATGTTTTGTTGAAGAAAAATTTCATTCATCCGGCTACCTGTAATGGGCGTCTGTGCAAACGAAACAGCAGAAATAGCAAAAAGGGATACAGTAAAAAGCAGGTAATACTTCTTCATTGGGTATTTGGATTTAGGATAATATAAACGTTTGGGTCAATAGGATTAGTATGAAAAGGAAGTAAAAATGCCCGTAAAAGCATATACTAATAACTACTTAATCATCGTTTTGTATAAAAAAACAAAATAATACATTCCCCATTATTATAAAATAGTAAAATAACGATTCAGTCATCGGATAAAAACGCAATTTGACCGAATATGAATTTACGCAATTGTATAACGGGGAATGTTCAGCTACTTTCACCAATAATTATTTAAGTAGTATATATCACTAATATAAAATGGGATACACGAATAACACATATCTGATATTCATTTGATGTTCATTGGTGTCTTCACGTATTCCGAGGTAAGATTCAATCTATGAAAACTTTTAAGCGTTTTACCCTTTACAGACTAAAGGTGTTGCTGGGAATACTGCTTATTTTTCTGGCAGGCGGACAAACCTATGGACAGGTTCCTGCCAATGATCTTTGTGGTAGTGCAACTCCACTAACTTCAGCGTTTACTTGCAGCGCAACTGCCGGTACGTTAACAAGTGCAACCGTTTCAGTGCCGGCCGTTACAACTTCCTGTGGTACAGCAGGCGCCGACGTCTGGTATTCATTTGTTGCACAATCTGTATATCCTACTATTACCCTGAGCAGCCTTGGAAGCAGCCTTACCCCCGGTACCAATGCAAGGATACAATTGCTATCGGGCACCTGTGGAAGCTTATCTTCGCTGGGTTGTGTATCGTCAAATATATTTAATACTGCCGCTGCTTATCCCACCGGATTAACACCCGGGACTACCTATTATATAAGAATTTATTCAAATACTTTAACGCCGGCAGGAACTACCTGGGATTTTGCGATTTGTGTTACCGACCCTCCCGTAAACGATCTTTGCAGCAATGCTACAGCATTGACTTCCGCTGCTGCCTGTACACCGGTGGCCGGCACATTGAACAATGCGGCTGTATCCATTCCTGCAATTACCGGCTGCGGAACTACCGGTGGCGATGTCTGGTATTCATTTGTTGCGCAATCCGTATATCCTACTATTACCTTAGGTAGCCTTGGTACAAGTCTTACACCCGGTACCAATGCAAGGATACAATTGCTGTCGGGCGCCTGCGGAAGCTTAACTCCGCTGGGTTGTGTATCGTCAAATATCTTTAATACTGCCGCTGCTTATCCCACAGGGCTAATACCGGGAACAACTTATTATATAAGAATCTATTCAAATACTTTAACGCCGGCAGGAACTACCTGGGATTTTGCGATTTGTGTTACCGATCCTCCCGTTAATGATCTTTGCAGCAATGCCGTGTCACTGACTTCTGCCACCACCTGTAATCCGGTAGCCGGCACATTAAACAATGCGGCTGTATCAGTTCCCGGGGTGGTTACTGCCTGTACCACTGCCGGCGGCGATGTCTGGTACTCATTTGTGGCACAGTCCGTATATCCGACGATTACTTTAAGCAGCCTTGGTACAAGTCTTACACCCGGTACCAATGCCCGTATACAATTGCTTTCTGGTGCCTGTGGTAGCTTAGTTTCACTGGGTTGCGTGTCGGCCAGTACTTTTTATACAGCCATTAGCTATCCCACCGGTTTAACCCCGGGCAATACATATTATGTAAGAATTTATTCAAGCACTCTGACTCCTGCAGGAGCAACCTGGGATTTCGCCATTTGCGTAACTGATCCCCCGGTAAATGATCTTTGTACCAATGCGGTGCCGTTAACATCCGGTGTAAGTTGCACAACTGTTACGGGAACTGTTAACTATGCCACGTTTACAACAGGTACTACCACTACCTGTGCCGGTGCCAGTGTTAAATACGATGTATGGTATTCCTTTACAGCACAATCTGCCAATCCAACGATAACATTGAGTAATATAGGCGCTAATTTTCTTGCACAGAATCCGGGCATACAGGTATTTTCCGGTGGTTGCGGAGCGCTTACCAGCATAGGTTGCGCTATTACAACCGCATATACTGCACCGCTTGGGTTAACAGTAGGCAATACGTACCTGGTTAGAATTTATTCTACTACCGGAACGGCGCCTGCTACGCTGGGCAATTTTGATATTTGTATTCAAGACCCGGTTCCGCCAGCCAATGATGAATGTGCAGGCGCCATCTTACTAACGTCTGCCCTTACCTGCAATAATATAACCAATACCGTTGCCAATTCAACACCCAGTGCAGGCGTGCCAGCAGCGTGTATCGGCATTGCCAAGTATGACGTTTGGTATTCTTTTGTAGCGCAAACCACCAATCCATCTATAAAACTTACTACTATTGGTGCTACTTTTAACGGTCAGTCGCCCAAAACACAATTGTTCTCCGGCACCTGCGGATCTCTGGTTAGTATTGGCTGTAGCGGCACTACCTATATCGCTTCGGGCTTAACCGTTGGCGCAACCTATTATTTACGCGTATACTCCGTTACTGCCAGCGCGGTACCGGGAACGCTGGGTAATTTTGATATTTGTATAACAGATCCGCCCCCACCGGTTAACGATAATTGTTCAGGTGCCATTTCATTAACATCCACCGCAGCCTGTAGCACCACTTCGGGCACGTTGCTCAACTCCACTCCTACAACCGGCATACCCGGAGATTGCGGTGATCCCGCTTCACCGGAAGTGTGGTACAGTTTTACTGCAAACAGTGCTTATCCCAACATCACACTCGGCAGCCTTGGTGCGCAGTTTACGGCAGCCGGGCCAAGAATACAATTGTTAACCGGCACCTGCGGCAGTTTGTCTTCTGTTGCATGTATCAGCGGAACATCGGTTAATGCATTTCTTGCAACAGCTGGTGCGGGATTAACCATCGGGAACACTTATTATATCAGGATATATACAAACACCGGTGGAATGAGCGGTGCCAACTGGGGCTTTAATATATGTGTTACAGACCCTCCATCCCCAACGGTGGACTATGGAAAAAGTTATGTAAACATTACCAAAGGCTCCGGCGGTGGAACCATAGAACCGGGGGATGAGCTTGAAATGCGAACAACCATTGCCGTTAGAAGTAATTATGCATTCAATACATCTTTTACGGGCAGCATACCTGCTAATACAACCTATGTTCCGGGTACACTGCGTATATTGACGAATGAAGGCAAAATTTATAAGCAATGGACGGATGCAGCAGATGGTGACCCAGCTACCATAGCCGGATCCACCGTAACCTTTAACCTCGGACAGGGCGCTACCCAGACAATGGCCGGTGTGATGAAAAGTTCTGACCGGCCGGTTGCCAGTGGTGGAACGATGATTATTGTCTCTTACCATGTAATTGTGAACGCGGTTTCTTTTGGCACCCAGATTAGCGTGGGGGGTGGAACATTTACCTTTAGCAATTCGTCGGCAACGCCTAACATCATTAATTTTCCCGCGGTAACGGCGATAGTATATAAAAATTATGGGATTTGTACCAATACAATAGGCAACAATGGAATACTTTCAGAAAGCGGTGGAACATTCGGGTCAGGCATTGCGAAAGACCGCGCAGCATCGGCCAATATTCCTGTCAATTATACTTATACCACTTTTACAACCGGTTCACCAGGCGATTATCTTTATGGTATGTCCAATAATACCAGCGCCGGTACAGCCGCAGCCAATTATTCAATCGATCCAAATGATTTTACAGGCGCACACAGGGTATTTGGGTATTGGGATATTATAGGTGACCATACCGGTGCGTCGGACCCGCTTATGGGTAATTTGCCGGCCGATGTAAACAACGGGCAGAGCGGCGGATATATGGCGGTTATCAACGCGTCTTACAGAACGGATACCGCCTTTCTTGACACCGTTAAAAATCTTTGTCCGAATACATCCTACGAATATTCAGCCTGGTTCAGAAACATCTGCAGGAAATGCGGCATCGACTCAACTGGTAAAAGCTGGAATGCAGTAGGCTATGTACCAACAGGTCTCAACGATACCTCCGGTGTGCATCCCAACCTTACATTTAATATAAATGCGTTTGATTATTATACAACCGGTGATATGGGCTATACCGGCCAATGGGTTAAAAAAGGCTTCACCTACCGTACAGGGCCAACCGAAACACAGATGATTATTAATATACGCAACAATGCACCCGGCGGTGGAGGTAATGACTGGGCCATTGATGATATCGGTGTGGCTTCCTGTACGCCTACGCTGGATGTAAACCCCGCTGACCCTGTTTTGAAAGTTTGTTATGCAGATGGTGCGTCGATTTCGGCCCAGGTAAAAAGTTATTTTGATAATTATACTTACTATGTATGGGAAAGAAGTACAGACAGCGGCGCAACTTATGTTTCTACTCCTTTTACCAGCAATGGTACTATATTTCCTGTTTTCAACGGATCAGAATATGAATACAGCGCAACAGGACCATCATTTATTGGTGATTCTACAACGCACAATAATATTTTCCGTCTCCGGGTAGCCAGTTCTGCCAGTAACCTTGCCGATACCAATTGCTCATTCCTGGCAACAAGACTGGTGCATGTGTATGTGAATAATTGCATGTGGTTATTAAAAACTGATTTTGTTACTGTTTCCGGTTCGGTACAACATAATCTCTCTGCCATTCAATGGACAACCGTTAATGAAACTGCGAAAACGGGTTATGAAATAGAAAAAAGCACCGATGGAATACACTTTACACGCATTGGCAAAATCAAAGCAAACGGACCAAATGGAAACGGTGCATACAAATTTGATGACCCGGCAGTATTGAATGAAATGGGCTATTACCGGATAAAACTGGTAGATGAAACCGGGTTTAAATACAGCAAAACAATGCTGCTGAATCCATCAGCATTGCACCTTTCTGTGCAAAACCTGGTAAACCCATTTGCAACTACAGTTTCATATAATGTAATAATACCGGCAGATGGAGACATTCGCACCACCATTTTTGACATGTATGGAAGGGCAGTAAAAACATACAAACAAACAGCTGCAAAAGGGGTGAGCCCATTTAAAATGCAGGATCTTGGCGCGCTGAGCGGTGGAACTTATTTCTTAAAAGTAGAATGGCAAAATGAAAGCGTTATTAAAAAAATAATTAAATCAAATTAAGCGGATTTTTACGATAAATGCGTTTCTTATAGGCACTAATACTAACAAAAAGTAATAAAAACTACTTAAGTCCGTTTTAATAATAAATAAGGAACTGATATTCCGGTATTGGTATTTTTTAATCAGGTTATAAATCTGATAAGCTACAGAAAACCACTGGTTTAAAGGAGCAGGCAAAATTCATTCTATGAAAAAATATTTAATCCCTGTATGGAAATTATACAGCTTTATTCTGCTGTTGTTATTTCTTTTCTTATACCATCAAAATGGTAATGCGCAAACCAGTGCAAAAATAAAATTCAGTAACAGTTATGTAAACGTTACTAAAAATACTGTAGGTGGAACCGTAGAGCCCGGGGATGTACTGGAAGTAAGAACAACATTATATGTCAATGGTACTTATAATGGTACAGGCATGATTTATTATCTGCGCTATGTAGATAATATTCCTGCAAACACAGCTATTGCTGGTGGAAGTACACTGGACCTGATTACCAATGAGGGCTTAAGTATTAAAAATTATTCCCAGCCTGCTGATGCGGATGCAGGTACATTCCTTGCTACTCCTCCTGCAGGCGAATACCAGGTAAGGATCAACATGGGCGGACCTCCGTTTGGTATTGCCCCTGGTGCGCCGGCTGATAATGGTATAACAGATATAACAGGCGCCAGTGATTTGCGTGGAAACGTCAGTAAGCCAAAATTTGGCGGCGGCACACTCATCTCAACTGCCTTTCGTGTATTGGTAACCGGGAGTATCGGCGATACCATTACACTGGGAGACGGGCACCTGCTCTTCAAAAAAACAAATATTGCAGGCGATCCTGATTCAGTTATCAATGCCGTTCAATATAAAATTCTTATTTCGGCAAATGAAACTGTGTGTGCCAATACGGTTGGAACTAATTTTGTAGGTGAGTTTGGCGGCACATTTGGAAACGATAATACATTAAACCGATCTACAGCACCAGGTTTCTCCATACCCGGTTACACCTATATACCAAATGTACAGTTGTACCCAACAAGCGTAGGAGTAAACGATGGCTATTATGCTGTTGTAAATAATTCCAGTCCAAAATCGGCTACCAATACAAATGCCAGGCGGCAACCTTCCTGTGCATTGCCTGCAGGACCTATTCCTGCTGCTGACTCGTGCAATGGAAGAATGTTTGGCGGATTCTGGTTTATTAGTGGTGACCATACCGGAACAACAGATGCGATTGGCAATCCCCCTCCCGGCCCGGGAGTCAGCGGAGGCTATATGTTAGAAGTAAATGCGGACATTGCTACTACGGAAGCTTACCGGCAAACTATTTCAGGATTGTGCCCCGATACCTACTACGAGTTCTCTGCATGGGTAAAAAATATTTGTCCTCTTTGTGGTCTTGATTCATCCGGTTCACAAACCTATAAACCCGGTGTACTGCCCAATCTTACTTTTGTAATTGATAATATTGACAGGTATTCTTCCGGCGAGATTGATACACTTGGCTGGCTGAAAAAAGGATTTCTGTTTAAAACAAATCCTGGTCAGACATCTATTACTATTTCTATACGCGACAATGCCCCTGGTGGTGGTGGTAATGACTGGGTGCTGGATGATATTACACTGGCGACCTGCAGCCCTAACCTTGCAATGATGCCATCTCCAACCGCTGATGTATGTTATGGTAACTCGGTCGATATCTCCTGCGATGTAAGAAGTTATTTTCCTAATTATATTTATTGGGAATTTGAAAAAAGTACAGATGCCGGAGTTTCCTGGGTCAGCACAGGTATAAGTGGTACAGGAATACCAACCCTTGTTAGCGGCCAATACCAGTATACAGCGGCTTATCCCACATTTTTAGGAGACAGCAGTGTGCATAATAATATATACAGGATAAGAATTGCTTCCTCTGCTGCAAACCTGCTTGATCCCAACTGTTCTTTTCTTGCCACAACAACCATTATAATAAGGGTAAACAGTTGCCAGTGGGTATTGAAAACAGACCTGACAGGTATCAGCGGGCAACTAAAAAATAATTTTGCCACCGTTCAATGGTCCGTAACAGACGAAGCGCAGCGTGTTGAGTACATTGTTGAAAAAAGTACAGACAAGATCAACTACAAACCAGTAGCAACTATCCGTGCACGTGGGGCAGTAACGGCTGACTATATTTATAATGATCCCGAAGTATTAACTGCGCCTGCTTATTACCGCATAAAAATGCTGGACAATGATAAATTCAAATTAAGCAAAACAGTTTTACTGAATCCATCCGGTCTCGCCTTTACTATAAAAGGGATCATCAATCCATTCATGAATGTGCTGAGTTTTGATGTTATTACGCCGTCCGATGGCACCGCTTATATTATGCTGATTGATAACTATGGCAAAATGATTAATTACCGTGAAGAAAAAGTCAGCAAGGGAATAAACCCGGTAAAAATCTATAACACATCAGGTGTCAGCAGTGGTTTATATACTTTAAGGGTAAAGTTCGGTAATGAAATCATCAACAAAAGAGTTATTAAAACATCCCTTTAAATATATAAATCTGTGCAATTCTTAAAAGTTGCAGTCGCGCTGGCGGCATAGTACACTTTAAAACACTTATACGGCCCATCCGGCTAAGTAAAAATGTATGGGTATCAGACAACATTGTGCAGACAACTTCAAAATAGTCTTATTTAGGTTTTGATTACCAGCCAGATATAAAAACAAGAAAAAATACTGACAGCAGCACCAGATTAACGTAGTAGTAGTACGGTTGCTATTTATCTCACCATTACCTATTTTTGGAATGACGGATTAACAGGTAAACCGTGACCTGGATAATAGAAATCTGTAACTATGAAACTACCTCTACCCACTGTACTACTGTACAAATTGCTTGTATTATCTATTGTATTATGCGTGTCATCTTATGTAACTGCACAAACAGTAGATTATGGAAAAAGTTATATCAACCTCAATAAAGGAACCACCGGTGGCACCATGGAGCCCGGAGACATCCTGCAGATAAAAGCTACTTTTGTTGTAAAATCCGGAACACTTGACAGTTGTGGTTTTTTTGATAATATTCCTGCCGGCACTACTTATATACCAGGCAGTCTTGCAGTACTTACCAACGAAGGAAAAATCTACAAATCTTTTACAGATGCCCCTGGCGATGATTGCGGCCGCATAACAGGATCTGCTGTTACGATTAATCTTGGTTACAACACGGGAGCAGGGAAACAGGCAAGCGCTTTCAGGAGAGGACAAATAAAAAATAGTGATAAGCCTTCGTTTTATGGTGGTACCTGCATAATGGTAGCTTCCTATAAAATAAAAATAACCGCTGCGCTTGGCAGCCAGATCAATATAGGCGGTGGATCAGTAAGCTACAAGAACGGGTCCAATCCTATTACCACCAGCTTTTTTCCAACTGATAATGTTGCCATCTTTACCAACTATGGTCTTTGTTCCAATTCAGTTGGTGCGAACGCATTGGGTACTGAGTTTAACGGAACCTTTGGTTCAGGAAAAAATAAAAACCGTGGTATTTCTGCAAATGTGCCTCCCAGTTATACCTATGCAGCTTTTGCCTCCAATAACCCCAATGACTATTATTATGGTGTTTCCAACAATACAAGTACAGCGGGGGCTGGTTACAGCACTTCCAATAGCTGGCCAAAACCAGATCCATCGCCTACATCGCACCGGGTATTTTCTGTTTGGGATATTATAGGAGATCATACCGGCGCAGTAAGTCCCACTTTAGGTAATCCACCGGCGGATACCGTAAACAAAAACAATGGCGGCTATATGCTGGTAATAAATGCCAGCTATCGTATTGACTCCGCATTTTATCAAAACATTACCGGTCTTTGTCCCAATACATACTACGAGTTTTCATTGTGGATCAGAAATATCTGTTCTAAATGTGGTTGCGATTCAAACGGTAAAGGTGCCACGGGCGGCGCGGGATATATTGCAACAGCCCCGGGTGATTCATCTGGTGTGAAGCCTAACCTTACACTTGCTATTGATGGTATTGATTACTATACAACCGGTGATGTGGCCTACAACGGACAATGGATAAAGAAAGGGTTTACTTATTTAACCGGTCCTTTACAAACATCGCTTACCGCAATGGTTAGAAATAATGCGCCCGGTGGTGGTGGTAACGACTGGGCAATAGACGATATCGCACTTGCGACCTGTATGCCCGATCTTGATTTAAAACCATCACCCAACCTGACGGTCTGTGTGGGTAACCAGGTAGATATGTCCAGTGTTATCAGCTGTTATTTTTCAAATTATATATACTGGGAATGGGAGAAAAGCACAGACAATGGCGTAACCTGGACCAATACAGGTGTTTCCGGCGTTGGTTCGCCTGTATTTATTGCCGGGCAATGGCAATACACAGCAACCTATCCAACTTTTCTTGCCGATATAACTTTAAATAATGCAAGGTTCCGTATAAAGGTAGCCTCCACTGTACTCAACCTTAATAATAGCGGTTGCTCTTTTACTGCCAGCACAATTATACAGGTACTTACCAGCCTATGCCAGTTTTTGCCGGCTGCCCAGCTTACTTCTTTTAAGGGTAAAGTTACCAATACGCTGGCCAATCTTGAATGGGCCACTGTTAACGAGGCAACAGGATTGTATTTTGAAATTGAAAAAAGCACAGATGCAACACACTTTCAGAAAATTGGAACAGTTAACGCTGTTGCCAGGGATGCAGATGCGCAGCATTATTTATATACAGACAATGAACCTTTAACGGCTATCACCTATTATCGTATTAAACTTATAACCCCAACCGGTTTTACATACAGCCATGTGGTTACATTGTATACAGGAAATATCAATTTCGAAATAAAATCGCTGCTCAATCCTTTTAACAGTTATATATCATTTGATGCCATTACGCCTGGTGATATGAAAGCAACTATTTCATTGTTCGATGGCTTTGGCAGGCTGGTAAAACAAAAAGAGGAATCCTTATACAAAGGTTTTAATAAAATAACCATTACAGATCTTGGTGCATTGAGTGATGGAACTTATTTTCTGCGGATACAGGCAGATGACCGGGTAATCAATAAACGCATAATAAAAATAAAGAATTAAAGTCGCTTACTCTCATGTCAATGGTAAAGACCATGAGTTGTTGATTGGTACCCGTACTTTGTTAAGTAATTGATGGCTGTTGTAGCAGCTTCGCAGTTGGCCACTCCAGCATTGATTATTAAAAATTTCAGCTTACGGTAGTACAAAACCCCGCTTTTTACAGGCGGGGTTTAATTTTATTCTGCAATGAATCTACCAGAGTTATTATATCCGGAGAGGTCATTAAATAAAATATCCCGGCTACCAGGGCAGCCGGGATATTTATTTACAACTATGAAACAAATTTAACAACAGAAAAAATTA
>JBDSOC010000288.1:0-4823 GCA_039915085.1 Chitinophagaceae bacterium | reverse complement strand
CCGGCAATAACCGGGGCTTATTTTTTACAAGATTTAACAATTTTCAACCTTTCATTACTTACAAGCAAGATACATTTGCTGTTCACAACTGTATTATGAAACAAATTGCGTTACTGTTCACCGCTGTATTATTAATTGTAGCAACTGCCTCTGCACAAACTGATTCTACCGGCAAAAAGAAGAAAAAAGACTGGAGTAAAATAAGTCTGAATAACAGGGCCAATGACCATTTTATGGTGCAGCTTGGTTATGATGGCTGGGCACAATTACCCGATACCATCAAGACCAAGGGGCTTTCTCACAGCGTAAGCGTTTATATAATGATGGACTTCCCTTTTAAATCAGATCCCCGTTTTAGTGCAGGTCTTGGTTTAGGCGTTAGTGGCAGCAGTATAAAATTCGACCAGCAACAGCCCAATATTATTGCACTGAGCAGTACACTTCCATTTACTGATTACTCCGGCGCCAATGCAGCCAATCACTTTAAAAAATATAAATTGGTATCTACTTATTTAGAAGTACCGGTAGAATTGCGTTTTGTTGGCAATCCTGAAAACAGTGATGCCAGCTGGAAAGCGGCCGTGGGACTTAAAGGCGGTTTGCTCCTGAATGTGCATACCCGCGGAAAAACATTGATCAATGCTGCTGGTACTACTATTAATAATTATACGGAGAAAGAAAGTTCTAAAAACTTTTTTAGCGGTACACGTATTGCCGGAACTGCGCGCATTGGTTACGGGCATGTGAGCCTGTATGGTCAATACCAGATTACCAGTCTTATAAAAGATGGCCGCGGGCCAAATGTACATCCGTACAGCATTGGTATTACGCTTAGTGGGTTGTAAGGCTACCTCAGCCCCGGCCCTCTCCATGGTGTGCAGCGGGTAGCGACAACGCACAGGGCCAGCTTTTCTAAGTGATTAATATTTTTTCGAAGTCGTTTTATATATTACCAGGTATGAGTTTTTCGCTTGTACCTTTTTTTATTCCCGTTTGCAACTGCGATTGCCCTTTCAAGAATTGCAAAAGCAAGCTTCTTAACTAGTTAACCCTCAAAAAGCCTGAAATCCTTGCTGGCGGTTTTTATTCTTCCATATTGTATTCAAAAACATACTGGCTTTTTATATAATAGTTACGAAATCTTGCAAAATCATCTTTTCTAATTTGCCTTTTGGTACTTTTTTTATGGAAAAAAAGTGCCGCAAAAAAGCCAGTCGAAATCCCCGCCTGAATGACCAGTCGGGCAGGGAAAACAGCCCGATTTCGACATAGTCCCTGATTAAGCTTCTGTACTACTGTGACTTCAACTCCACCAATCCTACCTTTTGAGGGACGATTAACTAAATCATATCAATAAGATCAATACACCCCTTTGGGGTTTTACAACGTCTTCTTTGCCATCTCTTTCAGTACTGAATTTAAGTGTGCCAGCATATCGCGCCAGTTTTTCTCTGTTGTTCCTGGCGGTACACCCGTTTGGGTTAACTGCAGATGGCAGCCACCTGGCTGTGGGATAATCTCAATACTGATAAAAGTTTCTCCCTTAAAATGTTTGGATACCGAAAGCGTAAATTCCAGGTTACGCGGATGAGCAACTTTTTTATACTTTCCAAAATGCTCAATGTGTTCTCCATTGTTCCGCTCCAGTTCAAGGATAGAAAACATACCACCTGCTACCGGATCTATTTCAATATTGATTATTTCACTGGTTGGTCCAACAAATAACCATTTGGGGATCATCTCAGGATCTACCCATGCGTCAAAAATGATTTCAGGGCAAAACTTGTATCCCTGGCTAACCTTGAATTGATTTATAGTGGTTGTTCTCATTATGTAATTATTTAATTGTTCCGGTATTTACCCCACTACAAAAGAAACAATTAGGGTGCCAGAGCGTAGCCTGTGGTCTTACGTTTGCTTTCCAATTCCAGGTCCCCGGGTCCTTTACCTTCTTTGCATCTTTGCGTGAAAGCTTTCTTACCTTTGCTCTCCAAAATTTATACTTAAAAGTGCTCGACAAAAAGAATATCATACAAAATGATGTAAGAACCGTGCTGGTTGGGCTGGTTAATAAAAACCAGGCTGAACAACAGACGCATGAATACCTGGATGAACTGGCTTTTCTGGCAGAAACCGCCGGGGCAGTTGCTGTAAAAAGGTTTACCCAAAAATTGCCACAGGCAGACAGCCGCACCTTTGTTGGAAAAGGCAAGCTGGAAGAAATCAAAAAATACATTGAGAACCGTGATATCCAGCTGGTGATCTTTGATGATGAGCTGAGCGGATCACAAATACAGAATATTGAAAAGGCGCTTGAAACAGTTACCATAGATCGCTCTGATCTGATATTAGACATATTCGCCCGCAGGGCCAAAACAGCGCAGGCAAAAACGCAGGTAGAACTGGCGCAATACCAGTACCTGCTGCCGAGGTTGAAAGGCATGTGGAAGCACCTGGAAAGACAGGGAGGCGGTATTGGCAGCAGGGGACCGGGGGAAACAGAAATTGAAACTGACCGCCGTATTGTAAAAGATAAAATTTCATTACTGCGCAAACGCCTGGCGGAAATAGACAAGCAGGCCTTTACACAACGTAAAGACAGGGGAGAATTTATAAGAGTAGCGCTTGTTGGCTATACCAATGTAGGCAAGAGTACTATTATGAATGTGCTTAGCAAGAGTGAAGTATTTGCAGAGAATAAATTATTTGCCACATTGGATACAACTACCCGCAAAGTGGTTTTTGAAAACACGCCTTTCTTATTAAGTGATACCGTTGGATTTATCCGCAAGCTGCCCCACCATCTGGTAGAAAGTTTTAAAAGCACGCTGGATGAAGTTAGGGAAGCAGATATATTATTGCATGTGGTAGATATGTCTCACGCGCAGCACGAAGACCATATTGCCGTTGTAAATAAAACATTGCAGGATCTGAATGCACAGGATAAACCGGTGATTACAATTTTTAATAAAATGGATCTGTTTGAAAAAAATCATTTTGATCCGTGGCTGGAAGAAGAAGTAAAACAACAGATATTAGATGAGCTGAAACAACGCTGGGAGAATGAATTGTTGGGTAATTGCATTTTTGTATCGGCGCTCGAAAAAAGAAATTTTGCTGAACTGCGTGCTACCATACTGCATAAAGTAAGAATACAATACCAGGTGCGCTATCCCTACAAAACAGAATTCCTGTATTAATGCCTGGGCCTGATATACAAAACTGGCATAAAATTGCTGCGTCAGAAAATGAACTGGCATTTGCCAAAAATGACATTGCAGTAATAGAGGTAAATGACAAAAAGCTATGTGTTGGCAGATACAACGATCAGCTGTTTGCGTTTGCCTACACGTGTCCGCATGCAAGTGGTATTATGGCCGATGGATATATTGATGTGCTGGGCAATATTGTTTGTCCTGTTCACCGCTATAAGTTCAATTTACAGAATGGCCGCAATACAAGTGGTGAGGGTTATTATCTTAAGCGCTGGCCGGTAGAAATAAGAGAAGATGGCATTTATGTGGAGATATAAGACCAGCAACAACCCGTGCGTAATATTTCTCCATCAGCCATTAACGTTGATGCTGTTGTCAGCAACAACACTAAAAAGAAATAATTGATTTGAATGTTACTTCTTACCCAAGAAATTTCATGTCTTCTTCTGTAAGCTTTATATCAGCCGCTTTCAAATTTTCTTCAAAATGTTTTAGTGATGATGTGCCGGGTATAGGCAGCAGCCACGGCGATTTGTGCAATAACCAGGCAATGTTTGCCTGTGCTTCGGAGACATTATATTTTTTTGCGATGGAAGCAATCCGCGCATCTTTTTTAGGCATTGATTGAAATAAGGAAAAATAAGGAATCAGTGGTATTTCATGTTCTTCGCATATATCAAGCACCTCTTCACCACCGCGGTTTTCTCCATAAGGTGTTTTTAAAGTGGTGCGTTGCGCATGACCGTACATATTTTCAACGGTGGCAATTGGGCCCATGTTCATGGCTATTTCCAGTTCGGTGCGGCTCACATTGCTTACGCCGATATGTAAAATTTTGCCTTCTTTCTGCAGGTTGAACATGGCATCCATGGATTCAGCAAAAGGAACACCACCCTGTATCACCCTAAAATGCACCAGGCTTATTTGTTCCAGTTTCAGCGTACGAAGATTATTATCGATGCTAGTCCGCAGGTTTTCGGGGTTATTATAAGCTATCCAGCTTTTATCGGGCTTTCGGGTACAGCCTATTTTGGTACATATAATCAGGTCAGCGGGGTAGGGGTATAAAGCTTCCGCAATCAGGCGGTTGGTCACATCTTCGCCGTAATAATCGGCGGTATCCAGGAAATTGATGCCACACTTACCACTCAGCTTTAATATTTCCAGTGCTTCTGGCCGGTTGGGGGGTTCGCCGTAGATACCTTCGCCGGTTAATCGCATGGTGCCATAGCCAAAGCGTTTTACCTGTAATGGTTGACTGCTGTTGCCAGCTATGGTGATTGTTCCTGGAAGATTCATTGAAAATGGTATTTATTGAATTAATACAGCAAACAAAAGTAGCCGTATGGGGCCTGATTATTGGTATTTGTGTAAGGGAGCAAGAATAAAACCAAAATTGACTTTGTTGGAAAGCAAAAATGCTTATTTTTGCCACCCCTTAGGGGAAACTCCTCCTTAGCTCAGTTGGTTAGAGCATCTGACTGTTAATCAGAGGGTCTCTGGTTCAAGTCCAGAAGGGGGAGCTAAACGGGGATTTTTAGAAATCTCCAAAATCGTAAAAATCGTTCAAACCCACGCTAGCACTCGCTTTCGTGGGTTTTTCGTTTC
>JBDSOC010000051.1:0-11456 GCA_039915085.1 Chitinophagaceae bacterium | reverse complement strand
CAAGTGATAATGCAGGTCTGTTTCTTTAAAAGCAAACACAAAAGAAAGCGGTACTTTAAAAGTAGCGGCCAGTACAAATGGCCCGGCAGGAAATTTTGCCGGTTCATCAAAAAAATTACACTGCATTGTTTTATTGCCTTCCACAAACCTGTCTGCATGTATACAAACCAGCTCATTGTTTTTCAATGCCTCACTGATAGCATATATATGTGAAAGATCTTCTTTAATCACTATCACCTGCATATTTCTTTTACCTGTTACCCCTTCCATGTATTTTTTTATCTGCTGGTGTTCCCCATCATACATGACCACATTAATTTTTGTTTCCAGCCGTTTTAATAAATGTCCTGCAATTTCCCAGTTACCCAAATGCGCACTTAACAACAGTCCGCCTTTGTTCAAAGCTGTTATTTTGCGCAGGTTCTCTTCACCATCAAAATTATAGGTGAACTTATTATCAATTCCCGACATTATAACCACTTTATCTATGATTGTCTGCCCAAGCCTGTAATAATTTTTATACAACAGGGCCGCCGACTTTATACGGCTATAATGTAACTTTTTATGAAAGTAATGAAATATGAGTTTTGATGACCTGACTGAAAACAAAAAATAATAAAGCACCACCAGGCGCAACAGGAGATAAGCAGGCCAAACCCCCCAATTTTTAAGGATGCTTACAAAAATGCGGTAACCAAATGGGGTGCCCCTGCTTTTACCCTGCCATGAAGGCATTATGCGAGTTCTTTAGCATTAACGCGGCGGGTTACATAGTCATAGAAATCCTGGAAGCTTACAATACCGGTGAAATCTTCGGGTTTCACCTTAAAACCAAAATTGCTTTCTACCACAACTACCAGGTCTATATAATCAAGACTATCGAGATCCAGGGTCTCTTTAAGATTTGCAGCAGGTGTAATTTTTCCTGCCTCTACCTCAAATTCTTCGGTAAGAAATTCATTTATTTTCAGGATAATGTTCTCGTTGTTCATATGCAGTAATTTATAGGGTCCACTTTTTTACAATCAGGGATGAGTTAGTTCCCCCAAAACCAAAAGAATTTGACAAAAATATTTCAAATTCTTTATTAATAGTGCTTTTTACAATGTTCAGTTTGGCAGAATCTTCGTCAGGGTTTTCAAAATTAATATTGGGCGCTATAAATCCGTTCTGCATCATCAGCATTGAATAGACAATTTCACTTGCTCCGGCCATCCAGCATTCATGTCCTGTCATAGATTTTGTTGAACTTACATAAGGCAATGAACCTCCAAAAACATGATCAATCGCCTTTGCTTCGCTGGCATCTCCCGCTGGTGTAGAGGTAGCATGTGCATTAATATAGGCAATGTCCTTTGCCATTAACCCTGCATCTTTTAATGCCATTGAAAGTGCTCTTACAGGCCCGTCTACCGTTGGGTTAGAAATATGCCCGCCGTTTGACGAAAATCCATATCCCATGATCTCAGCTAAAATGGGTGCCCCTCTTTTTTCAGCTGATTCCAGGCTCTCTACAATAACCGTAGCAGCACCACCGCTGGGTATCAGTCCATCCCTGTCGCGGTCAAAAGGCCTGGAAGCCTTTGCCGGTTCTGCCTCCCGCACCGAAAACGCTGACAAGGCATCAAAATTGCCCATAGCATATTTATTCACTTCCTGGGCGCCACCGCAGATAATACACTCCTGCAAACCGCTTTTTATAAAATGATAACCCAGCCCAATTGCATGCGAACCACTTGCGCAGGCCGCACTTACTGTAAGGTTAATTCCCTTCAATTTAAATATCGTAGCCAGGTTCATGGTAACAGTTGAGTTCATGGTCTGAAAAACAGACCCCGAACCAACCAGCATCGTATCCTTTTTCTCACGAATAATATCTGTTCCACGCACTACAGGTTCTGCCGAACTATCATTGCCATATAAAACCCCCACTTCTTTACTGTCTATATAATCCTGGTCGATGCCTGCATTCTTCAGAGCCTCAATGGTTGCCAGGTAGGCGTATTCTCCCTGCTCCGGCAACATTATTCTCGCCCTCCTGTCCAGCATTCCCTTTAAATTTGGCCTTTCAATAAAACCTGTAAGGGCGCTGCGGTAGCCAAACGCTTTCCGCTCGGGGTCATATACAATACCCGATTTACCCTCATAAAGTGATTGTTTTACTTCATCAAGGTTTTTCCCCAGGCAGGAGTAAATGCCCGTTCCCGTTATTACTACTCTGTTCATGGTTTATTTAGAATAATATCTGTTGTCCGGCTTTTTTTGAACCGGGCTTTTGCCGTGCTATTAAGCATTCTTGTGTCACACCCTTGTACTATATTTCTTTACGCTGCCATCCCCGCTTTCTTCATTGTCAATATAAGGCAACATACGAGATTTTAATAAACAACTGTTTGTATGCACATAAAAAAATAATCATTTCGGTTACTGCCCTATTTTTTCATCCCCTAAAATTACGCTGCCGGTGCAATTCGCAGCATTACATTGATTTCCGGCGTGCATTTAAATGTTACAATCTCTCTCTTACGCCTTAATCCAATGGCATTACCCGATGAAGTTTTAAATACCAGGATCCAAAGGTCTGAACTAAATAAAAATAAAGCTAAAATTAAGTAGTTGAATTGTTGCTTTTGAAGAATGAAATGCAACGGCAAAAAATAACCCATTAAAAAATGTTATAAATCAGCTGCCAGGCGGTCTGCATCAGGAATACAATCCGCCATTTACAGACAATACTTCGGCAGTAATATACCCTGCTTCTTTAGAGGCCAGGAAGCCTACAGCGTGTGCTACCTCTTCGGGCAGGCCAAACCGTTTTACGGGTACCATTACTGATAACTCTTTTTCGTTCAGATCTTCGGTCATATCTGTTTTTATAAAACCCGGTGCCACGGCATTTACCGTTATACCCCTGCGGCCAATCTCCTGCGCCAGCGCTTTAGTGGCGCCAATAACACCTGCTTTGGCGGCAGAATAATTTACCTGGCCTGCCATACCCTTTAAACCAGATAAAGAAACCACATTTATTATCCGGCCGTATCTTTTCAATAACATACTGTTCAACACCAGGCGGGTAACATAAAAAAATCCATCCAGGCTGGTTGTTATTACATCGTCCCACTGGCTGTCTTTCATGAAAACCATTAATCCGTCTTCTTTTATGCCCGCATTGTTTACCAGTACTTCAATATTCTTTTCCTTATTAGCTTCTATCCAGCCACCCAATTTTTGTTGAATGTCATCTTTTAATGCCACATCAAATTGTAACATTTCCCCATCGCCGCCTTTTGCTTTTATCAGTGCCATGGTATTGGCGGCTTCTGTTTCATTTCCCTTATAATTAACCAGCACATAGTAACCCATGGCTGCCATTTTTATACAAATTGCCCTGCCTATTCCCCTTGATCCGCCGGTTACTAAAGCACAGTTCATGCGTCTATTTCTTAAGGTTACCGTTATTATTATTTATCCTGGTATTGGTGCAGCTATTTGGTAAGTTGGGCTAAAGGTTGTTTAACGCCTTCTCTTCCTGAAAATATATTCTCCGCTTTCTCCAGGTAAGTTTTTACCTGTTTTAATTCTTTATACATTGGCTTGTCTTCAATAAATTTTGGAAATATCTTTCTAACCTCTTTGTATACCTGTAATGTATAGCTGGAGAGCTTATCTGTACATTCAAGAAAATCGACTGCTTGTAAAACGGCCACCATTTGTATGGCCAGCACTTCAAAAGAATTATCAATAACCCGTTTGGTAATATTGGCAGCATTGCAACCCATGCTTACAATGTCCTGGTTATCGTTGTTGTTGGGTATACTGTGTACATACATAGGGAAAGAAAGTGTCTGGTTTTCTGCCACTGTTGAAGTAGCGGAGAACTGCATGCCCTGTATCCCAAAATTAAATCCAAGTATACCCAGGTTTACAAAAGGCGGAAATTTCTGGTTGAGTTTATCATTGAGCAGGTAATTCAATTGCCTTTCTGCCAGCATGGAAAGTTTGGTAGTAGCCACTTTCAGTTTGTCCATTTCCAGCGAAACATAATCACCATGAAAATTACCGCCATGAAAAATATTTTCATTTTCACAATCAATCACCGGGTTATCGTTCACCGAATTCAGTTCATTCACCAGTACTGCTTCGGCCTGCATAATGGTGTCGTAAATAGGGCCCAGTATCTGGCTTACGCAACGCAATGAATAATATTCCTGCACCTTGTCTTCAAATACTTCCTGGTTAATATTCTCTGCCTTGTATAAATGCTGCGAGCGGCTTCGGATCATCTTACTATCCTTTAGCATCTCCCGTTCCATGGCTGCAATATGATTCTGCCCGGCATGCTTTTTTACTACGTTCAGTTCATACGAATAATGATCATCAAAAGCTTCTACTACCTCATTGGTCATTGCCGAAAGGGTAACTGACCACTCCAGCAATTTCTTGGCTTCTATAATATTTACGAGCCCTATACCCGTCATGGCCGAAGTGCCATTTAAGATAGCCAGCCCCTCGCGCATGTAGATAGCAAGGGGTTTTATATTGAGTTGTTTAAATATTTTTTCCGTTGGCTGCATGGTTTCTTCATAGATCACTTCACCCTCACCAATTAAAACCAGCGCCAGGTGGGCAAGCTGCACCAAATCTCCGCTGGCGCCCACACCACCATGCTCATAAATACAGGGATATACATTTTTATTAATAAGCGTCACCAATAATTCAATGATATCCGTATGCACCCCGGAATAGCCCTGCAATAAACTGTTTAAACGCGCCAGCATGAGTGCTTTTACCAGAATTGGTTCCAGCAGTTTACCACCACCGGAGCAATGGCTGCGGATGAGGTTGTATTGCAGTTGTGTGATGTTTTCTTCGCTTACCTTGTATTGCGCCATCGGCCCAAAACCAGTATTTATGCCATAAATCAGCTTATTTTTGGAAAATTTTTTCAGAAACTGGTGACTGGCATCCACTCTTTTGAGTGCCTCGGCCGGTATAGAAACCTGCCTGCCTTTAAATAAAATCTCATTGCAATCATCCAGTGTGAGCTGTTTTTCCACAATAACGTTCATAAAACTATTTGTAAGGTTGAGAGCACCAAAAATAATATAAACCAAGCATATATTTATTTTGATTGCGGAAGGGTGTTAAATGCGGTTGGAGGCCAGGTTGGGAGTGGTTGTATAGGGCCGAAGGGCCGTACCAGTCGTTGTTTATTACGCCCCTTCAGGGCTGCATCAATCCTCTTGCTTTAACCACGATGGGTTGCACCCATCGCTGATATATCACGTCCTTTCAGGACTGGCACAAAAGACATCTCCTAATTCCAAAATCCTGGTTCAGAAATGGTTCAGACAGGAGAAAGCAGAAAAGATGTCCCATCCTCTGTTTGCTTTACATGCCACATAGTTATGCCCATGCTAAGATCTCCCATTTTAAAATCTCTGCACATAAATGGTGGCACCCACATTAATGCTATGTCACCATCCCCATCCCAGCCTGCTGCTAAAAAACGTTCTTTGGCAACCTGGATGTATTCATCCGCATTGGATACAAACAGTGCAGCAGGCAATGTAAAATTTAAATTATCTATCCACTCATATGTAAACACTACAAATTTTCTTAACTCCTCCGGCGGATAAGTAATGACTTCATGTTTTTTTACTGAGTAAGACATATCATCAGAATTTAATTTTTAACCCGGGTTCTTTTTGCATAACCAGCAGTGCCTCTGCATTACCTTTTGCATCATCTACCGGGTTATGAGTATGCGTTGTCTTTCTTAAATGTTTAAAGTTTTTGAAGGTATCCTTTACTATTCCCTTGTATAAACTTCCCAGGTTTTGAGAGCTGTAACCGAAAGGATTGCTGCCCGTAAAATGATAAAAATACCAACAGATAAACATCCAGTCGAAACCATTGTTATTACTGATGAAAATAGGTTTGTCTGCACAGACTTTTTTTATCCAGGTTTGAAAATCTTCCATCACCTGCTTAGGATCATCAAAATTCAGTACTTCTTCACGTGTGTGATCCGCAACAGCCAATGCTTCAGGGATAAAAATTTTTGAAATGGGTTTTAGTTTACCATAGAAAGTTTTATCAATTGTCCGTTAACTACAACCGCTCCAAAAGAAACCATTGAATAATCGCCCGGGATTGGTCCGTCGCTTTCAATATCTACCATAATATATGCCATATGTAAAATATTTTTTTGAGGAATTTATCCGGGTGGTTTTGTAGGGCCGAAGGGCCGTCCCGGTCGTTGTTTATTACGCCCCTTCAGGGCTGCATTAATCCTCTTGCTTTTACCACGATGGGTTGCACCCATCGCTGCATATCACGCCCTTTCAGGACTGGCACAAAAGACATCTCCCAATCCCAAAATCCCGGTTCAGACTTTATCGCTTATCAATAAATTTTATTGGTTTTCTGCCCCCTTCCGGAAATTGTAATTTTTGCATGTCTGCGGCATTGATATAGGTTACGTGCGGACTAACCCTTAACCTCGCTTGTAAATAGGCGCGTATGCGGCGATCGGTTTCTTCGTTGTTATGTGCAGGCAACAGGTGCAGCAACACCTCATCCATACCAATGTCATTGCTGTATACTTCAGCTACATAGTCAATCACCTCTTCCATTTCATTCAGTAAATCGAAAAGTGCCGGCGGGTACAATGTAGTGCCCTTGTATTTTATCATCTGCTTTTTTCGGCCGAGTACCGGTGACAGGCGCAATGTATTGCGGCCGCAACTGCAGGTATCATCCATATACATACATATATCACCTGTTTTATAACGCAATAACGGCATTGCCTCCACGCCAAGCGTGGTAATGGTTACTTCGCCCGCTTCACCGGGCAGTACTGCTTCATTTTTTTCGTTCAACAATTCTATTATCAGTAAATCAGGATTGTGGTGACCACCCTTACCCGCACCGCATTCAGTAAAGGCCGTTTGCATTTCTGTACTGGCATAAGTAGAATACAATTTAATATTCCATGCTTCAGTAATTTTTTTACCCAGTATGTTAAATGTAAAATCTGTATTGCGGATATTCTCTCCAATGCAAATTGCTTTTTTAACTGAACTGTTATTGATGTCAATATTATGCTCACCTGCATACTGGATCAGCTTAAGAATAAAGGAAGGAACGCCCACGATAGCGGTTGGTTGTATGCGCTGAATGGTTTGCCATTGCAAAGAAGGCACACCAGGACCAATACGTATAATACCCGCACCCATTTTGCGTATACCTGCGTAGTAGGCCATGCCAGCCATGAACTGCCTGTCGAGCGTAAGCATCAGCTGGTAAATATCATCGGGTTTGCCATCCGCACATAAAAAAGAACTGTATTCATTAAAAGCCAGCCTTTGCAAATCATTTTCTGTAAGCGCAACAGTTACGGGGCTGCCCAGTGTACCCGAAGTAGAAGTATACTCAATGATTTTATTTTTAGGTACGCATAAAAAATCATCGTTGCGCTGCTGCAGATCTTCTTTGGTGGTTACCGGTACCTGTTGTAAATCTGCCAGACTTTTGATAGTTGTACAATCTATTTTGTGATCTGCAAACAATTGCCTGTAGAAGGGAGAAATTTGCAGGTAAGAAAGCGTTTCCTGCAGCTTCTCTTCCTGCAACTTTTTAATTTGCTCTTTTGATTGCCAGGCTGTTTGTGTTGAATAAGTCATTGTGTATTTGTAATCGTAAAAGTAAATACTTTCTCTATTCGTACAGTAATATGCTCAGTAACCGGCGGTCAGAAGAGGACATCAGCCGCATTGCGACTTAAACTTCTATAATGACCACCGCGGTTGCCATTGTTTTTACGTGAGATAATGAAACCGAAATAGTACCAATACCCTTTTGCATCATAGTAACCGCAGTTGTACCTGTTAAAAGCAATATTGGTTTTCCATTTTCATCATGGGCAATCTCAATTTCATTAAAGGCAGTACCATTTGTCCAGCCGGTACCAATCGCCTTAAAAAAAGCTTCCTTGGCTGCAAAGCGTGCTGCATAATGCTGGTATTTATTGGCTTTGTCATTGCAAAAAATAATTTCGTTGCATGAAAAAACAAGTTCGCGAAAACCTTGTTCCTTACTGATTTTTTCAGCAATCCGCTCCACTTCTACCATATCTATACCAATACCGGTTATCATAATCAGGAACTTGTTTTTTTAATACATTTGGCAATCTGTGCTTTAATATGGTCTTCTTCTTTTTTTGTTGCAATTATTTTTGTGAGTGCTGTTTCATAATAAGACAATGCCTGATCAAACTTTTTTTGTTTGTACAGGTAATCTCCGGCAATTACATAGGTATGGTAATATTCCGGATTACTTATGATAAGGCTATCTGGATTTATTGAGCCTCCGTCTGCAATGCGTTGTTTATAACTCCTGAAAAGTGAGAAGTTTTTATACTCATTACTCAGCAGGAAACTATCTGCTGGTATATTTAAGTCCGTTTCGCAGATCTCTTTATTTTCCTTTAACCCGTGCAAGGCAAATATTTTATGCAAATCATAAGCAACATATTGTCCGAGTTGCCAGGGAGAGGTTGATACCCACACCAATAATTTTTTTGGTTCAAACACGATGGAATGATGCGCAATTAACTGGTTAATGGCTCTCTCATTACCCATACCTATATCACTATCGTGTAATCCCCGCCTGTTTCTCAGCAGGGCCACCGTTTTTTTTACCGTGTTTGTTCCGCTGGTATCCAGCAATTCCATCACTCTTTTATAGCGGTACTCAGAAGCGCTTTCTTTTACCTGCTCCAGGTTAGCAGCACTTTTTGCCAGTTCATTGCTTTGAAAATGATTGGCGCATACAATGTATTTTTTTTGCGGATCATATACATCCAGTTGTTCGGGTGTTTTTTCTATAATGATGGCTTTATTATCTGCTGCGGAGCCTACTAAAAAAGATTCAGACACAAACATTTTTCTCTTTTTTGCAATTTCCAGTGCTTCCCTTGTATTTTTTGCATATTGCAGTATTTCACGTGCTACCAGTGAAACCGGTGTAGCAGATGCGGAGGGCAAGCTTGTTTTATCTGCGTTGATGGTTACCGTTAGTCCCTGGTCATTCATACCTGATACAGCACCAATAAAACCACCCCAGGTAACTGTCATAAATTTATAGCCTTCAGAAGGATTAAAAAAAGCTACTATTTTATCTTCTGCAAATTTATCGCCCACATAAAAATCAAAATTGCGGCCAATGATCATATTGCTGTCTTTTGCAGCACCCCAGGTACCAAAGGAGGTACACCCCACCAGCGCCATACTTTGCAATGCATGGCCAATATCATGTGCTGCATGATAATTTAGAATACGCTGGTAATTGGAACCGATATAATCATATTTATCAGAAGCAGCATTTGATATTCCATAAATTTCTTCCTTGTATTCTTCTGTTACATTATCAGTTAAATGCCGGTTAAACCATCCTATAAAATATTTGAGGAAATGCCGGTAAAAATTTGAAGGAATCATTTTATTGATCTGCTCGTTAAAATGATCTTCCTGCCGTTGTACCAGCTCTTCTGTAAGTTTTCCATTTATAACACCGCGTTCATATGGCGTGCCTTCTGTATAGAGCTCGTACAAACCGCTGTTGCTTTTACGGAACCAGTTGTTTTTAATTGTATATAATCCTGGCGACGGCTCAATACGTTTTAACTGCAGGCTGCTGGTATCTGCGGGCTGCGGCGGATTTACATGGGCTATAATAGCCAGCCATACAAACCCAATTAATAATAAACCAATAATTATGAGAAACGTATTTAATAACCGTCTCCTGAATTTATTCTTTTTAAGCATTTCTGATTTTTTCAATAATACTGTCGTTACCCATAATGGCCATACTGGTTATTATACCGCTCATGGCTGCACCCAGTACGCCGTGCAGGTTCAGGTTCTGCCCGGTCAGATAAAGATTGGGCAGTTTAGTACGCGGAGAAATAAATGTCTTTAACGGATCTTTATAATCTTTCATAATACCATACATGGACCCGTCATCATTACCAATATAATCCCTGAAAGAAAGCGGGGTGGAACTATAATAAGAATAAATACAATCTTTCAGTCCCGGAAATTTTTTCTCCGCTTCATCAACTAATTTTTCTGCCTTTCTTTTTTTGAATGCTTCATAGGTTTCACCACGGTTGTTGACTGCCGAAACCGTATTAAAGGTATGCTCCCATTCTTTTACTTCTTCATACCGCATATAGGTAAGCAGGGTCATGCCTTCAGCGTATTCATCGCTTCGTGAAGCAGCAGGCATAAAAACACAATAACCCAATGGCCAGTTGTCTTCTGTATAACCAGTCATATCCCAAACGTAGCCTTCTTTATGGCAATAATAGTTATGCCTGAAATATTTAAATGTGCCTTTCTTAAAAACAATGTTTACAATAAATGATGACACTGAATTCTGCAGGCCTTTTAAGCGTTTACGGTAAACATTTTTTATTAAAGGAGAATCTGTCATTTCAAGCGTTTTTACCGGGTGCATATTGCTGATAAACACATCAGCGTACATGCATTTCCCGTCTGCCAGTTCCACAAAGGCTATCCGTCCGTTTTCCTCCACTATTTTCTTTACTTCAGCATGTCTTTTTATTTCGCCGCCTCTTTCACGGATATTCTTTGCCATAATTTTTCCGATCTGCGAACCGCCATCCACACATTTCCAGGAACTTTCTATGTAGTGGTTTAATATAAGCGCATGTACATAAAAAGGGGTCTTATCTCCTTCTCCTGCATATAAATAATTATTGCCCGCCAGCACGGCCTGCAATTTTTTATTATCCGTAACCGATTCTATAAATGATCTTGTATTAATATCAAGTATGGCTGTCTTTTCGCTGTCGCTGCCTGAACGTAAATTATACAATGGAAAGCAATTGCATACTTCTTTTATCTTACCACAATAAGTACGAAGCGCTTTTTCTTCTTCCGGAAAATCAGCCAGCAGCTTGGTGATAAAATTTTCATACCCCTGCGCGTACACATATTCTTTTTCGTCATTACCAATGATAATTTTATCAAATACATCTTCATCCATCTGCTGTAGTTTCAGCTTGTCCATCAGCCCAAGGTATTTAAAAACCTGGTAAAGGTTTTGTCCTTTACCCAATGCCCCTATATAATGTACGCCTGAATCAAACACTACTTTATCTCTTGCATAAGTTTGCAGGGACCCGCCAATTTGTTTATTTTTTTCCAGTATGCATATCCTGTACCCTTCGCGACTGAGTATATCTCCGCAAACCAGGCCCCCCATGCCACTTCCAATTATTATGATATCATATTTCTCCATTCTTATGCGCGTGCATGTTTCAATATAAAAATAATATTTGAGGTATACTTTGTTTCATCTATTTCACGGCATTCCATATTATGGGCCGCTGCTATTTCTTTAATCAAACTTCCCGATAAAAAAGA
>JBDSOC010000135.1:0-7602 GCA_039915085.1 Chitinophagaceae bacterium | reverse complement strand
ATCTGCTCTATCCGGCTTTATCACGCCATCTACCACCACCAACGGATGCGGGATTGTATCATTATCTGATGGATGGATACCAGGTGCAACTGTCGCTATTTTTTCTACTGCAGGTACAGGGGGCGGTACAGGCATAATCATTTTTGGCAGATCACCATATTTTTTTATATAATTTGCTCTGTCGTTGACATTATTTAGGTTGTACACTTCTTTTTTACCATTTTTTAGTGTGACGGTAGCTGTATTCTGATAAGCACCAGTTTCTTTATTAGTGTTCGTATGTGTGGTAATAGCTTTCACATTGGCCGGCAAATGTGTTTCAGCCAGCGATGTTTGCGGCGTAACTACAGGCGCCTCCGCAACAAGCTCTGGCACTGCCGGTACCGCAGGAACTGCTTTAATGGATGATGGTGGCGCAGGAACTGTATCAGTTATCGTTTCACCAATAAAATGCTCTTTGGTATTTTTTAAACGCTCAAAAATATACCAATTAAAGGCAGTGATAGTTTCCTTTCGTAAACTCTCACCTGATTGATTGGTTGCTGGCATCATAGTAGCGAGACAATTATAGCAAGTTGCCGTAGCAATTCCTTTTTTCAACGCTATTAATTCAGTTATTGCATTTTTACCATCGCTTAAATTTGTTTGAAATCTTCTTTCCCATTGTATATACGATTGCTTTTCAAACCGAAGGCTTACATGAAGCCGGTTATCATTTTGCAAATTGTAAGGAATGGATAGGTACCCTTCCCCGTCAGCTGTATATTTTATATTTTTCCAAATATCAGTAACCTCAACATTTTTTATGGGCTGAAATGTATCAGCATCATAGAAAATAATTGAATATTTGATAGTTTCGCTTTTGTCCTGCTTATTTTTTCTGAACGCCAGAAATAACACAGCCATTAATGGCAATACAAAAAGAAATTTTGTGAGGTGCAGTTTTGGCGTTTTCATTTTATTCATCATGGCTATCCGTTTTTTAAGGTTGGAAAAATTGAAATTATTGGCAATACTGTATTGTGGAACGCCTGTTACTTTCAACAACAGGTACTGGTATTCTTTTTTATTGAGCCCGTTTGCTACTACATTATTGTCTGCAATAAATTCCAGGTTTTGCCGGATACTATAGCGGATTAACCATGCAAAAGGATTGAACCAGTTTACAATACAAAGCAATTCGCCTATCAGTAAATCAATGGTATGTTTTTGTTTTACATGTACAAATTCATGCTGTATAATGCGCTGTAATTCTTCTTCTGTGTGCAACTGGCGGTTAAAATAAATAGCATTACCAAATGAGAAAGGACTAACAATTGCATTGGTTTCATATAACTGCACATCCATGTTCATATCAAGTAATACTGCTTTATGCCTGATGCTGCGCAATGAAAAATATTGTAAGATAATTCTCACCAGCATCGCTATAGCACCCAGACAGAATACAATCAATAACCAGTCTGTTATTGTTATCCTTTGCAGGAGAGAAAGTTCTGCAGGCTGAGCATCCGCAACAATTATATAATTGCTTATGACCGGAATGAGGTTTACAAATTGCGTATTACTATTACCCGATACCCACGGCGTTATATCAATAAACGGAATTACAAACGATAGCAATGAATAGCAGAGTAAGTAAAAACGGTTGCACTGGTAAAAAGTGAGTGGCCGCAAAACAACCCGGTAGAAAATAAATAATACTGCCAGGCTGATAGAAAACTTAATTAAGTATTGCAGTAAACTCATAAAGAAAAAATTTAAAATTAAATTTCGGTTTAACACTTACCACTTAAAACTTAACACATACAACTTTCACTATTTCTTCTTCCCTTCAATCAGATCAATTATTTCTTTTAATTCTTTTGGACTGATCTTTTTCTGCTCGGCAAAAAAAGCTACCAGGTCTTTATAAGAATTATCAAAATGATTTTTTACCATATTGGTCAGCGACTGTTTTTTATATTCTTCTTCATCTACTACAGGTTTATACAGGTACATATTGCCGGTAAGCCTGCTGCTGAGGTAATGCTTCTTTTCCAAATTTTTAATAGTTGAGGCAAGCGTGGTATAAGGCGGCAGCGGATCATCCATGTTTTCTAAAATTGTTTTTACATTGGCCTCACCACATTTCCATACTGCCCGCATGGCCTGCTCTTCCTGAGGAGTTATTTTTTCCAGCATATCTACGAAGTTTTCGTAAATCTACGGATGTTTCGTAATCTACCAAATTTTTTTTTGTTAAAATGCACCCATAAACTATGCCCTTACACAATTGGAAACTATTTTTGATAAGATAAGTAAACACTAACTCATTCATAATGCGATTACTCACTGTTATACTGGCCTGCTTTTTATCATCTTTTGGATATGCCCAAAAAGATAGTATGGATGCTCCATTCAAGAAGTTTCCAACCATACCGCCCTTTGATTTATTAAGAACAGACAGCAGCACCCATTTAACAAAGGCAGATATTAATGTAAAGCATAAGACACTGATTATGTTTTTCAGTCCTGATTGCACCCATTGCCAGCACCAGACAGAAGACATGCTGGCTGCAATAGATTCTTTAAAAGACATACAGATTGTTATGGCCACTTACCAGCCTTTTGAAGAAATGGTAGCTTTTAACCAGAAATACAAGATTGAAAAATACAGCAATATTAAACTGGGCCGCGATATCAAATATTTTTTCCCTCCTTTTTACCGAATGAAGAGCCTTCCCCACCTGGCATTATACAACGACAAGGGAAATTACATTACCAGCTTTGAAGGCAACCAGAAAATATCGACCCTGCTGGAAGCATTTGAGAGCAAAAAATAATTATTCCGGGAAGAGCGGTAATATTTTATTTTTTTTTACGACTAACTTGTATACCGGGTCAATTCCCCCGCTTGCACAAGTATGAAAAATTTATCCCGTCGTTCATTTTTACATAATATGGGTATGGGCCTTGGCGCTACCGCCGTTGTAACTACCCTGCCATCATTTGTAAGCGCTTGCCAGGAAAATAAAAATTATGCCGGCAAAAAATTAAACATCGCACTCTGTGGTTTGGGAAATTACGCTAACATATTAGCGGATGGTTTAACTAGTTCACAGTATTGTCGTTTAGCCGGCATCGTTACAGGCACACCGGCCAAAGCCGGAACATGGCAGAAAAAATACAATATCCCTTCTGCAAATATTTACAACTACCAGAATTTTGATACCATTGCCAGTAACAGGGATATAGATCTTGTATACATCGTGCTACCGAACGCTATGCACAGGGAATTTGTTATACGTACAGCAAAAGCAGGCAAGCATGTAATTACGGAAAAGCCAATGGCAACGTCTGTAAAAGATTGTGAAGAGATGATAAAAGCCTGCAATGATGCGAATGTGCAACTGGCTGTTGGTTATCGTTTGCATTACGAGCCCTACAATATGGAAATGAAAAGACTGGGACAGGAAAAAGTTTTTGGACCCGTTCGTTTAATGGAAACATCACTGGGCTATAAGGTAGATGATCCCAACCAATGGCGGTTACACAAAGCCATGTCTGGTGGCGGGCCGCTGATGAACCTGGGTGTATATTGCCTGCAGGCCAGCCGGTATATAATGGGCGAAGAACCGGTAGCAGTTACTGCCCAGTTTAATCCTGTTATTAATAAGGCATTGTTTTTGGAAGTAGAAGCATCTATCACCTGGCAACTCGACTTTCCGTCTGGCGCTGTCTGCAATTCAACCAGTTCTTATACGGCCAATATTGATCGTCTTTTTGCTGCAGCTGACAATGGCTTTTTTGAACTCGCCCCGGCCATCAGTTATGGTCCGTTCAAAGGAAGAACCAGTAAAGGAGATTTAAATTTTCCAGCTATTAATCAGCAGGCTGCGCAAATGGATGGAATAGGAAAATTGATTTTGGAAAACAAACCGCTGCCCGCTCATATTACTGGCGAAGAAGGATTAAAAGATATGCGCATCATGGCGGCTATTTATGAATCTGCCAATACAGGTAAGAAGATTTCACTTATATAAGAAAACAGTGTTTGTTACCGTCCAATAGTATTTCAACTGATGAATGAAGCGTCGCAAGAATGTCGCCCAATGTTACCCCGCTTATAACCAAAAAATTTTTTTTTCTACCCTTTTAATTTGCCCTTGCCCGCCTACCTTTGCCCGGCAAATAATTTCTTACTCATAAAATCTTTTACATGAAAGTGACTGTTGTAGGTGCTGGTGCCGTAGGTGCTACCTGCGCTGATAATATTGCCCGCAAAGAACTGGCCCAGGAACTGGTGTTGCTTGATATTAAAGAAGGCATTGCAGAGGGCAAGGCACAGGATATGATGCAGACCGCTGCCCTCCTTGGTTTTGATACCCGCATAATTGGCAGTACCAATGATTATAGCAAAACCGCCGGCAGCGATGTGGTGGTAGTCACCTCTGGCCTGCCCCGCAAACCCGGTATGACCCGCGAAGAACTGATTGGCACGAACGCAGGCATTGTGAAAAGCGTTACCGAAAACATTCTCAAATATTCTCCTGATACTATTATCATAGTTATCAGTAACCCAATGGATACCATGACCTACCTGACGCTTACCACATCCGGTATGCCCAAGAACAAAATCATTGGTATGGGCGGAACTTTAGACAGTGCCCGTTTCAAATACCAGCTTAGTCAGCACCTGGATTGCAGCCCTGCTGATGTAAACGCAGTAGTGGTGGGTGGACATGGTGATACGACCATGATTCCTTTGATTCGCCTGGCAACATGGAACAGCGTACCGGTTACTAAATTCCTGAGCACGGAAAAACAAAAACAAATTGTAGCCGATACCATGGTAGGTGGAGCTACGCTTACCAAACTAATTGGTACTTCTGCCTGGTATGCACCCGGTGCGGCAGGTGCTGCGCTGGTAGAAAGCATTGTGCGTGATGAGAAGAAATTATTCACCTGCTGTGTATCGCTTGATGGTGAATACGGCCAGAAAGATATTTGCCTGGGCGTACCGGTAACCATCGGCAAAGGCGGCTGGGAAAAAATTCTTGATTTTGGCCTGAATGAAGCAGAACAGGCTGAATTCAACAAGAGTGCTGCTGCAGTAAGAAGCATGAATGATGTGCTAAAGACTTTGTAAACATACACGCGTTAAAATAACAATCCCGGTCGCGGCACAAAGGTCAGACCGGGATTTGTATTTTTAATCCAAATAAAAAAGTTTGTGCAGGCAGCCTTCAGGGTGCTTTTGCCGTCATATTGCAGCATACACAGACAAAATAAAAAACGATTATTGCTTCCTAATATAAGATTCAATTTCTATTTTTGTCCTTATCCAACGCTAACTATAAGATTATCACAGTATTCCATGAAAATCTCTCCAGCCTGTTGATTAGCCCTCTGTTGCTTTTATTTACTTTTAAACCACATTATGGGCAAGATTTTTACTATTTCAGCACTACTTCTATTGTGTTTCATCAGTTCCAGGGCGCAAAATTTTGACGAGAAACATAATCCCGGACTGGATATGAATTTAAGTCCGCAACACAACTCTGCCATTCATCCGGATCATAACAGCACTATAAATCCAAAATTAAACTGGAATATCAATCCGTATAAAAACGGGCTTATCAACCCGGAAAAAATTACCAGCATTAACCCGAAAACAAACAGTGGCATTAACCCGCTGGAAAACCAGGAAATGAACCCCATGTTTTCCATTTATATGTCGCCAAAATTTGAGAACTGGCATGGCCTGTACCTGTTCGACAGTAATAATGCACTTATTGGATATATTACCAAATACAGCCAGGACATTATGGTACAGTTTGACAAAGAATCTAACTGGACCTATTTTTATGTAAGGACCGCCAAAGGAACTTACAACCAGTTTAACCTTACAGCTGAATGGACAGGCAATTTTCTTTGCTTTGATTCAATGAGCGGGTATAATCTATTTGACAAGCAATGCGGATGGACGGGTATGCACATTAAATAAAACAGCAATCGCCTGTAAAATGAAGCCGGATCAAACGATCCGGCTTTCTGGTCTGTATATGGGATTGTGTCCTGCGGGGTAGCTGCTTATTTATTCAAATAAATAATGGAACAGGTGATACAGTATAATCACCAGTAAAAAATAGGTGACTGCAATAAAAATGGCAAAGCGGGTATTGGTTTTCATGCCTTTTTATTTGGTGGCGATCGTATTACTTTCATACAATCTTTTTTGCGGATGCCCGCTGAAAACAAAACATAACTGCCATGAACAGTTGCAGTTTAAAAAATACATTCTGTACAGATGATTTGCAATGGCCAGGGAATGCATTGTAAAAGGATGCTATTGTTTGACAATTTTTAATGCCCGGTTCAGTTCGCCGGCAGTTGTATGAATAACCAGCTCATATATGCCCGGTACCAGCCCGGCCATGTTCAACTGCACAGCATTGACGCCGGCGACCAGTTGTACTGAACGTATATTCAGCATCTGCCCCAGGCTGTTAAAAAGTTTTATTTCGGCCGCTGTATTGTGTATAACTGAAATGGTTAACTGCAGCCGGTCGTTTACCGGGTTGGGGGCGGTTAATATATAAGCTGCGGTGCGGCAATTACTATTTGCGATCACTGAATAAGTGGCCCCGCCATCTTTTTCCAGGATTTTCAGGCGGTAAAAGGCAGCGCCGGGCATCGTGGTATCGTCCGCGGCTATATACAACTGTTCTGCAACGGCATCCCCTTTGCCAGGAACCGTTTTTACCAATGTCCAGCTGCTGCCATCAGAACTCCGCTGTACAATGAACCTGTCTATATTCAATTCATTGGCGGTTTTCCAGTCAAGCTGAACGTGGTTATTATTACAATTTGCCCTGAAATACAGCAGCGTTAAAGGCAACGCGCCATTAAGATCTGATAATGTCCATCTTGAGAAATCAGCGATGCCATTGAGTCCTGCGTAGTGCAGTAGCGGGTCCCGTGTGGTAAAACCCATATCCTGCCAGTGGCTGTTATCGGCACTTTTCCAGAAGGTCAACAGGTTTTTATCGCGTCCATTTAATTCTGCGTCAAAATACTCCATCCGCAAAGAAGCATGCAGCGCGGTATTGTTGGATGGAATAATATTGTAATAGCGTTCTATACTGGCACCGGTACCACTGCCGGTGGTTTGCGATCGGTGACCTCTTTGTACCAGGGTGCTGCCCAAATTTTCTGTTGTGCTGATAATCGCCCCCAGGTTTCCGGGGTTTACCGCGGAGGGCGCATTCAGTGTGCTGGTTATTTGCACATAACCACCGGCAGAACCGATGATGCGGCTGTTTTCAGATTCGCCCCGCAGCAATGCGCCCGGCTGCAGCAGAATGTTAAACCGGTTAAGATCTAAAAAACCGGTGGTAAAATCGAGGCCTGATCCAATGCTGATGTTCTGTTGCAGCACTGTTACTGCATTGTTGGTTTTGGCAGTTTCAATGGTATCAAAAAGACTGGAACCTGCACACGCCAAGCGGCTATTATGTGAACCCGAAAAAATAAATTTTGTATTGCCCGATTGACTGATGGTGCCATCATTGTCCAGATCCACATCCTGCAATGTTATCACCGCGTTGCCGGTAACAACCA
>JBDSOC010000097.1:0-23622 GCA_039915085.1 Chitinophagaceae bacterium | reverse complement strand
TGGATCAATGGCCAGCGGATAGAAGTAAGCGGAGGAATCAATTGTTGAAACGTTTTTTTAATCTACTAATTTGGCCCGGAAAGGGCGGGATACAAAAAGAGGTAAACCTCATTTTTTATAGACCCAGCTTAAAAAAGCAATGAAAGCAGTAGCAATAGATATGGATGGTGTGTTGGCCAATGTTTACAACCAATTTTCAGCAATATATGCAGGGGAGTTTGGGAAAGTATTTTCACAGTAGGAAATCAATGGAATTTATGAGGCCCCGAATAGCGGGGTAGATTGTCAAGTTAAGAATCGGATTAGGCATACCTGTTTTAAAAGTGGAGTAGGATTTTAATGATCTCTTCACTAAGTGCCTTAAGCACAAAATTATGGTGGCAGAAGATTGCAGAAGTTCCCAGGAGTGCCGAAGGAACGCAATATATTATGTAATTACCATGCCAACGTACCCACGGCTCGCCACCATTCAATCAAACATATTTTTCTGGCGATAAATAATTTCAGCTGCCATGGAATTTCCAGGTAGTATTGGTAGAAAAGCAATTATGATTAAATGAACATTTTCCTTTTATAGGCTGGCAGCTTACCAGATCCTGCTTCACAAAAGCTTTCCATAATTTAAGCCAGTACACTTCGCTTTTAAAAAAATCTGTTTGGCATAAAAAATCCCTTCAGCATTGAATGCTTGCTGAAGGGATATAATTTTTCAGACCAATGATTAATATTCAATCACCTGTTCTTCCATTACTGTTGGAATCTGCCTGAATTCATATTGCTGGTTGCGCAACTGTGGTTCAAAACCTGCTTCGGCAATGGCCTGCTGAATACCTTTGTAAGTAAAGCGGTGGGGGGCACCGGCCGCGCTAACCACATTTTCTTCTATCATAATGGATCCAAAATCATTGGCACCGGCATGCAAACAAATTTGCGCCACCTGTTTGCCTACAGTGAGCCATGATGCCTGTATGTTTTTTACATTGGGCAGCATGATGCGGCTCATGGCAATCATGCGTATGTATTCTTCTGAAGTAACCAGGTTATGCACCCCGCGGATACGCGCGAGCAGGGTATCAACATCCTGGAAAGTCCATGGTATAAAGGCAATAAAACCTTTGGCGCCTTCCGGTTTTTTAGCCTGCACTTCCCGGATTTTTACCAGGTGCTCAAACCGCTCATGAATGGTTTCTACGTGGCCAAACATCATGGTAGCAGAAGTAGTAAGATTGAGTTTATGTGCTTCATGCATAATGGTTAACCATTCTTCTGTGCCACATTTTCCCTTGCTTATCAGCCTGCGTACGCGGTCTACCAGTATTTCGGCGCCCGGACCGGGTAATGAATCGAGCCCTGCAGCTTTCAATGCCATTAATACTTCGCGGTGGGTTGACTTTGCCAGTTTGGTTATATGCGCTACTTCCGGTGGTCCCAGTGCATGCAGTTTTAACGTGGGGTATAATTCTTTAAGTTGTTTAAAAGTATCTACATAGTAATCAAGACCCAAACCGGGATGGTGGCCTCCCTGTAATAATAATTGTTCTCCGCCATAGCGAAAGGTCTCATCTATTTTGCGTTTATAAGTTTCAATATCGGTTATGTAAGCGTCTGCATGACCGGGGATGCGGTAGAAATTACAGAATTTGCAATTAGCAATACATACATTGGTGGTATTTACATTGCGGTCTATGATCCAGGTAACTTTTTGATGGGGTACCTGCTTCTTCCGCAGTTCATTGGCAATATTCATTAGTTCTGCCAGCGGGGCGTTTTCAAACAGGAAAACACCTTCTTCTATACTAAGAAATTCAAAATCGAGTGCTTTTTGATACAATACTGCTAACTCCATAAGAAACTTGTTATTCAGGTAATCAGATAACAAAAGTAGTACAGGAAAGTTGAAAAAGCGGTAGTAATGATAAGTCGTAACTTATACGCGATCAACCAACCGATCCTGTTTTGCACTTACAACTCACTACTTAACACCTTATCGCTCCAGTTTAAACCCCGGATCTACGGCAGGTCTAGTAGCATTATTTGCCAGTTTCCACCCGGTACGGTACATCCATTCTGTCATTCGTTTCAATTTTTTGATGTCGATGATGCCCGGCTCATCCATGGGGGTGTGGTAAAGCGGGTGCAGTAAGGTAGAATAAAAAATAGCGGGGTATCCTGCCCTTGCATAAGGCAAATGATCGCTCCGGAAATACCAGTTTTCTATGTGTTCAGGCTTATCCCATAAGGTGTCGAGTTTAAAAGCCGGGCCTTCTTTATTTGCCTCAAGGGCAATGGCCACCAGCCCGGCAGAATTTCGGTGCGGTAGCTGTACGCCAAGTAAAGCTGCACTGTCAGGGTTATTTCTTCCAATCATATCTCCGTTCAATACCGCAACGATTGCTTTTTTAGGAACAGTAGGATGAGCGGCATACCATTTTGAACCGAGTAAACCCCTTTCTTCTGCACCATGAAAAACAAATAATACCGAACGCTTGCCCGGCGATTGTTTAAATGCCCTTGCAATAGCCAGCATCGCCACGCTTACAGAGGCATTGTCATCTGCGCCGTTATAGATGGAGTCATTTCCATAAGGCTGGCGTATACCATCGTGATCATTGTGGCCACTGTATAAAACGTATTCATCTTTTAGTACCGCATCTGTGCCGTTAATCTTTGCAACCACGTTTACAGAAGGATACTCAAACCGTTCTACTATAAGCTGTAGTGTGATTGCAGGATTATTTTTTACCCAATCAGCATCCTTACCATGTATCCATACAACCGGAGGTTTTGCAGTGGTGATTGCATTAGGGCCATCTTCCACATCATACAATCCGCGGCTGAGACCGGGCAATACCTGGCTCCAGCTTTTCTCACCCATTTCATCAGCAATAAATATTATTGCAACGGCACCCCTTGCCAGCAGATCAGTGCTGTATTTACGCATAACATAGGAGGGGTAGCGCCTTTCCGGTAAAGAAACATTAAGGTTGATACCTGCTGCTGAAACCTGTAATGCTACTGCTTTTCCTTTTATATCCAGTTTATCCAGTTCTTCTTTTGAAGCATTACCGGCATATACAACCGGTACCGATAAATTGGCTGGTGCTGTTTGTGCAACCAATACATCCTGCCATAATTGTAAATGCTGCGCGCCAATATTTATAGTACTTGTTGCGGCAATACGGTTACGCCACACAGGGAAATATTGAAAGTAAGAGTTGTCATCACCTGCTGGTTGCAGTCCTGCAGCCCGCAGTATATCTGCCCACCATACTGCCACTTTTAATTCATCTAAAGTACCGGCTTCACGGCCACGGAAATGATCGCCTGCAAGCGCATATATATCTTTTTTTAAATCTTCTTCTTTTATAGCAGCAAGACCGGGAGGTAATTTTTTTTGCTGGGCGGTAGTATGGGTAACCGTTAGTAAGCAGGCTGAAATAAAAACAAAGAAAAAGCGCAATTGCATAATTAGTTTTTTTATAAAAATTATTAGTAATAAAATGCCTTGAGCAATGCCCTGGTAAAATTTACTGATAGCATTCCATCGTTTTTCAACGTATCAATATCAGCTATCAGCCGTCAAACAACAGCCACCGGCTGCCCAGTGGTAAATAACAATAAACCGGCAGTTTGTATATTGACTGATAGCAGCAAATATATTTTACTTTAAATACATAAACGGTGGCTGTTTATTGTTCTGCTTGTTGTAACTTGGTACGGGTCTTTATTTATGGCAGCATTGCTACAAAGAGGGCTCCTGCTTATTTATTATTAAACTGCTGAAGCGTGCGACGCAACGATTGCCTCTTACTATTATTCCTGTTTGTTTTTTTATCTTTTCCCTGTTTTGCACAGGCACAGGAAGAATTTGTACAACCAGCTGCAAAATTGTTAACCACTTTTTCTTTCCGTCAGTTTAGTGGTGGTGTAATACTTATAAAAGCTACTTTGAATGATGATAAAGACTCGCTCAATTTTATTCTTGACACAGGAAGCGGGGGTATTTCGCTTGATTCACAAACCGTGGCAAAATTAAAATTACCCAACCAGTTATCAGATAAAACCATCCGGGGCATAGCAGGTATACGAAAGGTGAATTTCTCCTACAACAATAGCCTCAGGTTGCCTGGTCTGCGTGTAGACAGTTTGAATTTTCACATCAATGATTATGATATTTTAACAAGTGTTTACGGCGAACATATAGACGGTATAATTGGCTATAGCTTTTTTAACCGTTACATAGTAAAAATCAACTACGACAGCCTGCTTATCCACGTATATTCAAAAGGTACTATGAAATATCCAAAAGGTGGATACCTGCTAAAACCACTGCTGGTAAATTTACTGATCCAGAGCGCCAGGATAATTGATGATCAGGACAGAGTGGCAAGATTTTACTTTGATACAGGTGCGGGACTTTGCCTCTTATTGTCTACAGATTTTGTGGAAGACAGTACCTTGTTCAGCCCCAAAAGAAAAAAGGTGAGTACGCAGGTAGAAGGGCTGGGCGGTAAAAAACAAATGGAACTGACTACGGTCAAAAGTTTCCGGCTGGGCCCATATCGTTTCAAGCGGGTACCGGCGTATATTTTTGACGACGAATTCAATGTTACTTCTTACCCCTACCTGGGTGGCTTAATTGGTAATGACCTGTTGCGCCGATTCAACGTTATCCTCAATTATGAAAAAAGAGATATTTATATAACACCCAACACGCATTACCGCGATCTTTTTGATTACTCTTATACCGGCCTGAATTTTTATGTGGTTAATAATGAGGTAGTAATAACCGATGTAATGAAAAACTCACCAGCTGAAAAAGCTGGTTTTTTACCAGACGATGTAATTATGGCGATTAACAATAATTTCACTAAAAATATACAGACCTACAAAACATTTCTGCAAAATCCCGGCGAAAAAATAAAAATCCTGATCTATCGCGAAGGCAAACCCCTGATGCTGACGCTCAAGGTAAAAAGTATTATCTGATCCCATTTATTCCACTCTTTGTAACTTGCCGTTTCTTTAAAAGAACATATGATTCAATATGACAGGTTTATCCTTGCCAATGGGTTAAGGGTGTTGGTACATGAGGACAGTTCTACCCCTATGGTTGTAGTAAACGTAATGTATGATGTGGGCGCCCGTGATGAGGATCCGGCTAAAACAGGGTTTGCTCATTTATTTGAGCACCTGATGTTCGGCGGAAGTATCAATATACCCTCTTATGATGAGCCCCTGCAGGTGGCAGGCGGAGAAAACAATGCTTATACTACCAATGATCTTACTAACTATTATTGCCAGTTGCCGGCAGAAAATATTGAAACCGCTTTCTGGCTGGAAAGCGATCGCATGATAAGCCTGGCATTCAGCAAAAAAAGCCTGGAAGTGCAGCGTAAAGTGGTCATGGAAGAATTTAAGGAGCACTACGTGAATAAACCTTATGGCGATGTTTGGTTTAAAATGCGTGAACTTGCCTATACAGTGCATCCTTACCGCTGGCAAACCATTGGCAAAGAACTCAGCCACATAGAAAAAGCCACCATTACCGATGTAAAGAAATTTTTCTTTAAGCATTATTGCCCGTCAAATGCCATACTGGTGGTAGCAGGCAGTACCACAACAGCACAGGTAAAAGAGCTGGCGGAAAAATGGTTTGCCGGTATTCCTGCAGGTGAAAAATACAACCGTGCGCTGCCTGCTGAACCCAAACAAACAGCTCCGCGCAAAGAAATAGTAAAAGCCAATGTGCCGCTGGATGCATTGTATAAATGCTGGCATATGGGCGACAGGCTGGGTGATGGCTATTATGCGGCGGAACTGATAACCGATATACTGAGTGGTGGCGGTTCTTCCAGGCTTTACCAGTCTTTGGTAAAAGAACAACAGTTGTTCAGCAATATAGATTGCTATCATTTTGGCAGTACAGATGCAGGTATATTAACCATAGAAGGCAAACTGGTGAAAGGAATAAAAATGGAGGATGCAGACAATGCAGTGGAGGCGGAGGTGGAGAAAATAAAAAACACATTGATAGATGACAAGGAATTACAGAAAGTGAAAAACAAAACGGAAGCGGCGCTGGCTTTTGAAGACATGAGTATAATGAACCGTGCCAGTAGCCTGGCTACTTACGAATTGCTGGGTAATGCCGGTCTTATCAATGAAGAACTGACCAAATATCATTCCATTACCCGCGAAGATATCCGTATGTATGCACAGCAGATTTTTGATGTAAACAACTGCAATACTTTATATTATTATGCAGATGCGCTACAATCAAAATGAGCCGGTAGCTCTTATAGTAAAACATCCGGAACAGGATTTCCAGGCAGAACGTATTGCTTTTTTTCAGTGATGCTATTTTGCCATTGCCATTATATTGCTGGTAATAGAAATGTAAAATACCCGAAGTAACAAAACAAAGTACCTGTAAAAAGGACCGGCATGAGTTTGCATCAAAGCTGCTGATAATGACCGTTAGCTTTCTGCTGATTTTTATTATTTCTTTTATTGGCCTTTTGAAAATTCTGTAATGTGTATTTTGCCAATGGTAGTTATTAATTTCCGTAATAAATATTTTAGAAAAAAAGCAGATAAAAAACTATGCTAAACAGAACAACCGCCCCTCCCATAAAAGATGCTATAGACTTCGGCCTGCAACTAAAACCATATGATAAGTTTACACTTGATAATGGCACAGAGGTGTACGCTATAGATGCCGGCGCGGAAGAAGTGCTGCAGATAGAATGGGTATTCTTTGCAGGCAACTGGCACGAGGAACAGAATATGGTAGCTGCTACAACCAATTATCTTTTAAAAAATGGCACTTCAAAAAAAACAGCATTTGAAATAAACGAACATTTCGAATATTACGGCGCATATCTTAACCGGGCTTCTTATAACGAAACGGCCACTATTTCACTGCATTGTTTAAATAAACACACAGCGCATTTATTGCCTGTTGTTAATGAAATAATAACCGGTTCAGTATTTCCGGAAGACGAACTTCAGTTATACAAACAAAATAATAAGCAACGCCTGGAAGTGAGCTTAAAAAAAAGTGAGTTTGTAGCCGGCCGTCTTATTGATGAATATGTGTTCGGTATTGATCATCCTTATGGTAAATACAGTACAGCAGCAGCCTATGACGCACTTGACCGGGTACACCTGCAATCATTTTACAGCGAATATTACCAGCAAAGCAAATACATTATTTTTATTGCCGGCAAATTGCCAAAAGATATAGAAGCGCAATTAAATAAAAATTTTGGGCAGCTTACAATCAGTAAAACTGCCAAAAATAAAATACATCCTGTTATAGCGGCCACAGAAAAAAAATACCGGGTTGTAAATGATAATAAAGGTGTGCAGGGTTCAATACGCATGAGCAGACCATTTCCTAACCGCCACCACCCGGATTTTACCAGGGCAACTGTTCTTAATAATGTGTTTGGCGGTTTTTTCGGATCCAGGTTAATGAGCAATATCAGGGAAGACAAAGGCTATACGTATGGCATTCATAGTTATTTACTTAACCATATTCATGAAAGCGCGTGGATGGTTAGTACCGAAGCAGGAAGGGATGTTTGTGAAGCAACTATAAAAGAAGTGTATAAAGAAATGGATATTTTACGGAATGAAACTGTAAAGGAAGATGAACTGCTGCTGGTTAAAAATTATATGCTGGGTTCTACACTGGGTGATCTGGATGGGCCCTTTCATATCATTGCCAAATGGAAAAATATAATTTTGAACGAATTGCCATCAACCTATTTTTATGATGCCGTGTCTGCTATTAAATCAGTCTCGGCAAAAGAATTGCAGGAACTTGCCAATAAATATTTTGTACCCGGAGATTTTTATGAATTAGTTGTAATTTGATACAGTTAACAGCCCAATCATGAAAAACTTTCTTATTAAAACACTTATCATCGCCGCCGCAGTGGTATTGGCCTCTTATTTTTTACCCGGCGTTGCAGTAGACAGGTTTACAACTGCATTACTGGTAGCGCTGGTGCTGTCAGTGCTTAATTTTTTTGTTAAGCCCATTCTTATCATTCTTACATTGCCCGTCACCATTATCACGCTCGGGCTGTTTCTTTTTATTGTAAATGCAATCATTATAGTATTAGCAGGAAAATTAGTTGCAGGTTTCCGGGTAGATTCTATATGGTGGGCATTATTGTTTAGTTTGCTGCTGTCATTTTTTACCTATATACTGGAAGTTATTATTGAACCGGATTATAAGAAGAAGTAATACGTTTTATGCATTTTGAAAGAAAAAATATCTCAGCAGAACAATTGCTTCATTTATATAAAAGCATGTTGTTGCCAAGAATGATTGAAGAAAAGATGCTGTTGTTACTGCGCCAGGGTAAAATTTCAAAATGGTTCAGTGGTATTGGGCAGGAAGCCATTTCTGCAGGCGCTGCAATGGCACTTCAGCAGGATGAATGGATATTGCCACTACACCGAAACCTGGGTGTATTTACCAGCCGCCAGATGCCGCTGCATAAATTACTTATGCAATGGCAGGGCAGCAAAGATGGATACAGCAAAGGCCGTGAAAGAAGTTTTCATTTCGGTTCAAAAGAACATTATATCTGCGGTATGATATCACATCTCGGGCCGCAGCTGGCTATTGCAGATGGCGTTGCGCTGGCGTACAAGCTAAAAAATGAGCATAAGGTTTCGCTGGCTTTTACAGGAGACGGTGGTACCAGTGAAGGCGATTTTCATGAAGCCCTGAACACTGCAGCTGTATGGGATTTACCAGTAATATTTATTATTGAAAACAATGGTTATGGACTGAGCACGCCGGTAAATGAGCAATACCGTTGTGCCAGCCTGGTAGATAAAGCAAAGGGTTATGGAATGGAAGGCGTTAAGATAGACGGTAATAATATTTTAGAGGTATATGATACCGTTAAAGGAGTAAGGGATTATTGCATTAATAACCAAAAGCCTTATTTAATAGAGTGTATGACCTTTCGTATGCGTGGGCATGAGGAAGCAAGCGGTACCAAATATGTGCCTCCGGCATTATTTGCCCGGTGGGAATTAAATGATCCGATTAAAAATTTTGAATTGTTTCTTATTCTGCAACAGGTAATAACTGCTGAAGAAGCAACTGTTATAAAAGAAGAAACAAAACAATATATAGAAGAAGAATTGAAATTGGGGTTTGATGCAGTATCAATGATGGTTGATACGGAAGAAGAACTGGGGGATGTGTATGCGAAGCACATCTTGAGGCATGAGAAGCCCGGCCTGGGTAACGAGGGAGACGCGAGACCTGAGACGTCTGACTTGAGTAAAGCGCCGCAGGCAGCAGTACCAGATTTTGCAAAACCCAAAGGAAGATTTCCGGCACCCGCGAAACAATCCAGTTTGCTTAAGTCCGGAAACGAATCATTGCTGCAGCCTGACGTCTCACGCCTGGCGACTCACGACCTGCGTTTCATCGATGCTATCAAACAAGGTCTTCACCAATCCATGAAGCAGCATGGCAATCTTATTTTGATGGGACAGGATATTGCTGAATATGGCGGAGCTTTTAAAATAACGGAAGGATTTGTAAATGAATTTGGTAAAGAGCGCGTAAGAAATACGCCGCTGTGTGAAAGCGCTATTGTGGGCGCAGCGCTGGGGCTAAGCCTTGAAGGATTTAAAAGTGTAATGGAAATGCAGTTTGCAGATTTTGTAACGGTGGGTTTTAACCAGATAGTAAATAATCTTGCTAAAATATATTATCGCTGGGCACAAAATGCAGATGTGGTAATAAGAATGCCAACCGGCGGTGGAATGGGCGCTGGTCCGTTTCATTCTCAAAGCAATGAAGCATGGTTTGTACATACGCCCGGTTTGAAAGTGGTGTACCCTTCCACAGCCATGGATGCAAAAGGGCTGCTGATTGCAGCCATTAATGATCCCAATCCGGTATTGTATTTTGAACATAAGGGATTGTACCGGAGTATCAGCGGGCCGGTACCAGAAGATTATTATGAGATTGAAATTGGTAAGGCCAGGCTGGTGCAGCAAGGTGATGATATTTCCATTATTACTTATGGCGCCGGCGTACACTGGGCCACGGATTACGCGCAAAAACATTCAACCATCAGTATAGAAATTGTAGATCTGCGTTCTTTATTGCCATTGGATTACGCTGCTATAAAAGCCACCGTTAAAAACACTGGGAAAGTATTGGTACTGCATGAAGATTGCCTGACAGGTGGTATTGGCGGTGAAATAAGCGCCTGGATAAATGAACACTGTTTTGAATACCTGGATGCCCCGGTAATGCGTTGCGCTTCGCTGGATACACCCATTCCTTTTAATACAGAACTGGAAAAAAATTTTATGGCAAACGCCAGGCTGGGTGAATATGTACAAAAATTATTGAATTATTAGACGCCTGAAAATTCCACCCAAGATCTATAACTGTATCCTTCCTCCAAGGCTTGTGTGAACGCTATTTCAATCCCTTTAAAAACGTAAGACTTTGAGGTACCTGTTCCATTGAACGCGGCGATTCATCTTCTATAAAATAATATTTGACACCATATTTTTTCGCCACTTTCATAATGTCAGCAATGCCTACATCACCTGCGCCCAGTACAACATTGGTTTCATCAGGTGCATGTCCTTCCTGGTTACCAGGCGTGCCCGGCTTGCGGTCTTTCAGGTGCATTAATGGAAAACGACCCGGATACTTTTTTAATAATGCTACAGGTTCCTGCCCGGGATGCTTTACCCAAAATACATCCATTTCAAAATTTGCGTATGCAGGATTCATCTTGCTTGCCATATAGTCAAACATAGTCCCGTTTTTATATGGTCCAAACTCATAGCCATGTGCATGGTAGCAAAAAGTAATACCGTTTGCTTTTAACACTTTCCCGGCTTTATTAAAAACAGCAATGGCTTTATTGGCATCTTCAATGGTAAAAGCACCATTGTGAGGTACCCAGGCACACATCACATATTTTGCGCCGAATGCTTTTGCATTGGTAACCACAGACTGCACATTTGAATCCAGTTGTTTAAAATCTGCACCTACGCTTATTGTAGTAAGTTTATTTTTTGCAAGCAACTGCTTAAAATCGTTAACCGGAAGTCCATAAGTGCCGCCGCCTTCTATTTGACGGATACCCATGGCACTTATTTTTTGCAGTGTACCCGGTACATCAGTTTTAAACTCGTTACGGAAACTATATAATTGCAGACCTATAGTGGTTTGGGCTTGTGCAACAAACAATACAAACAGGAAAGCAATGGTAGTAATAAGATGTTTCATATTTTTTATTAATTAATATACTAAGATAGCATTACAACGCTTATTTTATTCTATATTTTTCCAGGGCCATATAAAACCCTTCCGCTTTTAATGCCAGTATGTTTTGCGTGATCGATTACCAGTTTTCCATTCACCAGTACATAGTTGAAACCTTTTGAAAACTGGTGCGGTTTTTCATAAGTGGAAAGGTCAATCACTTCGTTTTCATCAAAAACTACAATATCTGCCGCCATACCTTCTTTTAAAATGCCCCGATCTTTAAACTGAAATTTTTGCGCTGGCAAAGATGTCATTCTGCGGATGGCTTCTTCAAGGCTGATGATTTTTTCTTCTCTTACATACCTGCCCAGTATTCTTGCGTTGCTGCCATAACCACGCGGGTGTGGCATCCCTTTTCCTGTGGCTACGCCAGCATCGGCACCCACCATATTGTAAGGGTACTTCATAATATAGCGTACATCAGCTTCGTCCATGCCATGGTAGATCATTTGCGCGCCGCCTGCCAGCATCAGATCAAGAATGGTTTCCGCTTCCTGTGAGGCATTTGATTTTCTTCCTTTTAATATGTTGATACCGGTAATGCTTTTTCCATTCAGCGAAGTATCAGCAGCATGATAAGCTACCACCGCATAACTGTAATTTTTATAATTGTATTTTTTTAACTGTTCCAGCATACCAGTAACAATTAATTTGTGCTGATATGGGTCGTTAATACGTGCTTTTAATGAATCTGTACCACCGCTCAGCGCCCAATCGGGTAAGCGTACGCCCAGGTTGGTACTGCTGGCTGTATATGGATATTGGTCAATCGTTACATCGTATCCATCTTTTCTTGCCTGTTCAACCAAAGCCAGTGTTTCTTTTGACCGGCCCCAGTTACTTCTGCCGCTTACCTTAAAATGAGAAATCTCCACGGGAATATTAGCAGCCTTTCCAATATTAATGGCTTCATTAATGGCATCCACCACTTTGTTTTCTTCATTGCGTATATGAGATGCATACACCCCATTATACGCCGCAGCTGCTTTTGCAAGACCCACTACTTCTTCTGTATTGGAATACATACCCGGTAAATAAATAAGCCCGGTTGACAGACCAACTGCACCGTCTTTCATTGCCTGCTTTACCAGTTGCTCCATTTTTTCCTGTTCTGCGGTACTGGCCAGCCGGTTGCTTTCGCCCATAGCAAGTTCCCGAACCGTGTTATGACCCACCAGTGATGCTACATTTATAGAAACGCCCATACTGTCTACCTGTAAAAAAAATTGTTGCAGGTTATTGGCAGAGCCTCCGCAGTTGCCTGTTATAACAGTTGTTACCCCGTCATATATATAATTGTCTGCCGTTGGCCTTTCAAAAATGCTGTTCTCAATGTGTGCATGCACATCTATAAAACCCGGTGCAACAATTAAACCCCTGGCATCAATATTTTGTGTGGCGTTGCCGGTTATATTTTTTTGTATAGCGGTAATTTTTCCATCCTTAATGGCAATATCTCCATAATACCAGGAATTACCGGTACCATCAATAATTTTTCCGTTGTGTATAATTATATCGTAATTACCCTGCGCTGCCAATGCAAAGGGGTATAGCAGTATTAAAAAAAGATAACGTAGCATGTGATTTAAATTAATGAATAGAGTGAAACGTTTGCAATGGCCTTTACGAAATTTATTCAATAGCTGTTGTAAATATTTATTCCAGGTGGTATTCTTCTATAAGCATTTTAATAAGGGAAGCCGCCTTGATTTTATGCGGGGTAAAATTGGGTTCGCCCAGCATTTTATTAAACTCAGCACTTCTGTCCAGAAGATTATAAAACTGCATCATTGTTTTTTTATCAAAATCAATCATCATTTCTTTTGGAAAATTTTGTGGCGCTGTGCCTGCTACTCCAGGTTCTATTGATTTATTATTAAAATGAATAAGTTTAAAAGGCGTTACTTTTTCAGCTGAATATTCTTTTTCTTCCTGCTGTACATACTCATTATGTTTAAGATCTTCTTCGTAGCTGGTTAATGTATATACCAGTGCCGTATCCTTAAAATACCTTAGTGCACCGGACGATTTTAATTGCTGTATGGTTCCGTTGTTTTGAATAAGATGCAGGTATTTACCTACCGAGCTGGCGAGGGTCACAAACTGCTGCTGGTTTATTTTTTCAAAAGGAACGCTGTCGATCATGTTTCTGAGACTGTCATATCTTTTTTGCTGCTCACTGCGGAAATTGCTAATGATGTTCATAATGACAGTATCTGATGATAGATCTTTACGGAGCATAGCCGCATAATCTTTTGCCCGTAGGTGCTCTACATAATGTTCCCGCTGGTTTTCTACTAAAAAACCGGCACTGACTGCAAGAAATAGCATAAAGAATTCAAACAGGTAATCTTTCCATTTTTTCTTGTGGTGAATGTGTGGTTGATGATGCAATTCCATGTCTGCTGTTTCGGGTTGAGTTAAACCAATGGTTGTTTCAGGGTCAGCTTGCGGATAGGGTATATCCGGCGGTGCCGTTCCCTGTGGCATCGTTTCTTTATCAGGTAATGGCGCCTGTTCTGCGGGTATGTCCTGGTTATCTGGCATTCGGTAAAATAGATTTAATTTATTCCTGTTTATGTTTATTCTCCCGGATGGTATGTTTTTTCTGCCTGTTTTCTTACATCTTCTTTATAAAATAAAACGTCTTTAAACTGGCCTTTTGAATACATTAATAACTGGTCGTTAAAATGTTTGGAACCAGGATTACCACTTTCCCCACCCGCTAACAGCGATTTTGCTTTTATTTTTTTCCCAAACTCCACTGCACAAATAAAACTATTACCATTTACGCCATATCTTTTTTTAGTGCCCGGGTAAGAACGGGCAGTATAAGAGGGCAGCATTCCCCAGGTTGAAGATGTAAAACCAACAGGAATACTTGGCTGGGCATCATCATACTTTTGTTCAATATCAGATGATATCCTTTGGTAACGGTTAATGGTGCCCCAGCTTATCTTCCAGTCGCCAAATTTATGCTGCAAATCTGTAATTGCTTCTTTTAAAGGGATTAACAAATCTGAAGGTGCAGCAACAGCAATAAACTTGTCTGTTCTCTTAACCGGGTCAAAGATTGTATACATGTCATCACCGGAACTTTTATTTATTGCCGGCATCAGTTTCTGCCCCCATTCAACAGCCAGTGTAGTAGCAACAGAATTTTCTCCGCACCTGAGATCCCAGTTTTTTAATAACCCAACAGGTTCTGTTAACAAAAGATAAAGCGAATCAGTTTTGGAAACATTTTTTTCAAAAGCATTTACCAGGGCCGGCACCAGTTTTTCAAATGCAGCAAGATAAGTATCGTAACCTGCAGCAATTACTTTATCAATTGTATACGCTTTTTCTTTAGCCAGCACCCTTACTGCGTTAATGCCCCGGAAATTTTCTCCGTCTGGTGCCATATACGCCGGATAATTTTCTCTTTTTGGGCTATTGCTGCCTGCAACGGTAAAGGGGGTGGCATTACAATTTTGCAGCCAGCCATTGGCAGGATTGTAAACATGCACACTTTGATCAACGGTATGCAGCCCTTTCCATTCAGTAGCGCGAGTGGATCCATCCACCGGTCTTGACCAATCATAGGCTGTATCTCTTACGGGAATAAAATTGCCGTGCCAGTAAGCAATATTGCCTTCTGCATCTGCATACACTGTATTGTTGGAAGTATTGGCCAGTAGTCCCATTACTTTTTTATACTCAGCAAAACTTTTTGTTTTGGTACGCTGCCAGCTTTGTATCAAACCATTAATGGAGCGATTGTTTGCTTTTACGCTAAGCCATTGATCATGGCGTTTTGCCATAATGGGACCATGTTGTGTAAACAGGGTATTAATGCTGGTTGATTTTATTTCACTATCCGCTTTATACCGCAACTGTATTTCCTTTTGCACTACTGGCTTTTCTGTATGATTGTATTCATAAAACCAGGCATTGTTTTTCTTTATTATTTTTTCTGCATATAAATCTGCAATATCAATACCGCTTGAAGTATGCATCCATCCACAGTGTTCATTAAAACCCTGGTAAACAAAAAACTGTCCCCAGGTTACAGCGCCATAAGCATTTAGCCCTTCTTCGCTTACCATATGTACCTCCGGCCTGAAATAAAAAGTAACATGCGGATTTATGTATAAAATAGCATTGTGACCGGCCGTAATTGAGGGAGAAAAAGCAAAGCCATTGGATCCTGTTGGATCTTCTTCTTCTTTATTTATTGATACGGTAGCATTGCCGCCGGTATAAAAGTTTTTTAATTCTGTTTCATCAATACCCGCGGTATTTATAGCACCTATGCTTCCGTCTGTCCAGAGTAAAGGATACCAGGGTTGAAAGCGTTGCAGGAGTGCTGGTTTTACTGTGGGATTTTTATACAGGTAATAATTGATGCCATCTGCAAAAGCGGTCATTAATTTTTGTAACCATAGCGGGCTTTTTTTATAATCTGCCATTGCATCCGCAGAGTCTATCACCAGCCGTATTAATAAGTCATCGTATAATACCGATTCGCCTTTCACTTCTGCCATGCGGCCCAGTTTTTCAATGTAATTCATTTCTACTCTTTTAAAATCATCTTCACATTGTGCGTATAGTAAACCAAATACGGCATCTGCATCTGTTTTGCCATAGATATGCGGAATACCCCAGTTGTCGCGGATAATGGTAACCTGTTTTGATTGTGTTTCCCAGCGGTTAATTTCCGACCGGGTAAATGATTGTGCAAACAAACCAATGGGAAATAAAAGGAGCAGAAATAGTAGTTTCATGAAATAAATTTAGTGATTGCCGCAGATTAGGAGATTTTTTTATCTAAAATATACTGCCTCCATGCCAAAAAGCTTCATACAGATTTATTAAACATCTGCCACCAAGGTTTGTTATTTTTGCAGATGGCTGCTAAAAGCCGCTTCTACTTAAATTTCAGCTTACCATGCAGTTATACTGTCCGTCTCTTACTCAATATAAACGGCTCAAAACCCTGGAAGTAAAAATCGGGGATTTGTTACTGGGCAATTTCAATCCTATCCGCATCCAGACTATGACAACTACCAATACCATGGATACCATGGCCACGGTTGATCAATCCATACGCTGTATACAGGCTGGCGCGGAACTGGTGCGTATTACGGCACCCAGTAAAAATGAAGCTGAAAATTTGCTCAACATAAAAAATGAGTTGCGCAAAAGAGGATATACAACTCCACTGGTGGCCGACATTCATTTTACGCCCAACGCGGCCGAGATAGCTGCAAGAATTGTAGAAAAGGTAAGGGTAAACCCGGGTAATTATGTTGATAAGAAAAAATTTGAACAGATAGATTATACGGATGCTGAATATGGAGAGGAAATAGATCGCATCCGCGAGCGCTTTACACCACTGGTAAAAATATGCAAAGAATATGGCACTGCTATGCGTATTGGCACCAATCATGGATCTTTAAGCGACCGTATAATGAGCCGCTATGGCGATACGGCCAATGGCATGGTGGAAAGCGCTATGGAATTTTTGCGTATCGCCCGGGATGAAAGCTATCATAATATTATTCTGAGTATGAAGAGCAGCAACCCGCAGGTAATGGTACAGGCTTACCGCCTGCTGGTACAAACCATGAATAAGGAGTTTGGCGATTGTTATCCCCTGCATTTGGGCGTTACTGAAGCAGGTGATGGGGAAGATGGAAGAATTAAATCTGCTATAGGTATCGGTTCTTTGCTGGAAGATGGCATTGGAGATACCATACGGGTATCACTAACCGAAGACCCTGAATTCGAAATACCGGTATGTAAAGACCTGGTAAAACGCTACGATGAGCGGGATAAGAAAACGGCTGGTCAGCCCTCTATTCCTGCAATTGAAAAAATACCCTATTCGCCTTTTGCATATAGCAGGAGAGAAAGTTTTGAAGTAAGTAATATTGGTAAAAAACATGTACCTGTGGTAATGGCAGATTTTATGCAGGCAGCTGCTGTCAGTCAGCAGCATCTGCAGTCCATTGGTTATACGTACAATGAAAAAACTGATAAATGGAATATCAGTGATGGCGCGGCAGATTATATTTATACCAGGAATAAAAAAATAGATTTTGCATTACCCGGTACATTAAAAGTAATCTGTGATTATGAAACATGGCTGGATGCGCCTGACAAAACAAAATATTTTCCGTTGTACCAGGGTGGATCCTACCTGTTGCACAACGAACGTTCAGGGGTAATGAATTTTGTTTCAGTGGATGCCAATAGCAATGATGCCGGCGAGGTACTGCAGAAAATAAGAAAAGATAATACCGTGGTTTTGTGTTTATGGTCTTCTCATGCCCATACCATGCCCTCTGTAAGAAGGTATATAATGGAACTGATGAACCAGAATATAAAATGCCCGGTAATATTAGCAGTAGAAAGCCATGATGATAATATTGATGATCAGCTGATTCATTTTTCGGCAGAAGCCGGCGCTTTGCTTTTAGATGGAATGGGTGATGGTATCTGGTTGATGAATGATCCATCTAAATTAATAAATGCCAAAGTAAGCGGCCGCACTTACCTGGAAACAAAAAGCAATCACCAGTTCATTAACAATACTTCTTTTTCTGTTTTACAGGCCACACGTACGCGTATTTCTAAAACAGAATACATCAGTTGCCCCAGCTGCGGCAGAACTTTATTTGACCTGCAGGAAACCACTGCAAAAATCCGTGCGGTTACCAATCACCTGAAAGGTGTTAAGATTGCTATTATGGGCTGTATAGTAAACGGCCCCGGGGAAATGGCAGATGCTGATTTTGGTTACGTGGGCAGTGGGCCGGGAAAAATCACTTTGTATAAAGGTAAAGAAATAGTGAAAAGAAATGTTGACAGCGATATTGCGGTAGCCGAACTCATTGGCCTCTTACGGGAAAGTGAAGCATGGATAGAACCGGGAGAAGAAGCCGTTAGCCAATAGTTATTAGCTGTTAGTATTCCAGCAAACAGTCATGTACGAAGTTAACAGTAGCTGATACCAATGCTTAACTGACAGCTAGCAGCTAAAAGCCGTATTTCTTACTTTAGTTTAAACAAAACGGATTATGGAATTTGTAGTTTCTTCTGCTAAAGAAAATGGACTGGAACAGGTAATACTAACAGACCCCAACTCCCGCACACAAGTAATTATTTTACCCGCTTATGGAGCTATGCTGCATGCTTTTATTGTTGAAACTAAAAATGGTTTGCACAATATTATTGATAATTACAGCAATGCCGCAGAAATAGAAAAAACACTTGCTACCAGTTTCAAAAGCAGTAAACTATCTCCGTTTGCCTGCCGTATACCAGGAGGTAAATATATGTATGACGGTGAAGAATTTGAATTTGAAAATAAATTTACGGATGGCACCGCTATTCATGGTTTGCTATATAATAAAGCATTTAAAAAAACCGCCACTTTTTGCGATGACCAAAAAGCAAGCGCAGGATTTAAATACCATTACAAGCAGGAAGATGACGGCTACCCTTTTGATTATACCTGTGATATAAGGTATACTTTATTGCCACAAAATACCCTGCAGGTACAAACTACCATTATTAACCTGGATGATTTACCTATACCTATGACCGATGGGTGGCACCCGTATTTTACACTTGGCGGCAAAGTGAATGACTGGCTGCTCTATTTTGGTGCTGATGCGATGCTTGAATTTGATGAAAAGCTGGTGCCTACCGGTAAGCTATTGCCATATGATGCATTCAGCCAGGCTAAACTTATTGCAGATACAAAGCTTGACAATTGTTTTATATTAAATGGGGATGAAAGTTATGCGGCGTGTACATTGCGCAATGAAACAGCCGGCTTGCAGCTGAATTTATTTCCTGATGCCAGCTATCCCTTCCTGCAGGTTTTTATACCAGATCACCGGCAAAGCATTGCCATTGAAAACCTGAGTGCCGCACCGGATGCGTTTAACAATAAAATAGGCCTGCTTATGCTGCAACCCCGGCACACACAGACTTTCACAGTACATTACCAGGTGGATTGCGAATAATTTTTTTACCTTGCTGCAAAATAAGTTATGAAACATATACAAACCCTTTTATTGTTTTTACTTCCGCTGGCGTTCATTTCCTGTACAGATACACGTGAAGAACTGGAGATAAAAGGTGATGGCAGCGGTACGCTGGTAATGAAAATGGATATAAGCAAAATGCTGGAAATGGTAAAGGGTTTTGCAGGTGAAAATGATTTGGCAAAAGACGGTCTGGACAAGCCATTTGATACAACCATGCTGATGAAAGATTATATCGACACGGCTAAAGATGTGCCTGCAGATAAAAAAGAATTATTACGCAACGGTAAAGTGCATGTTGTTATGAATGTAAAAGAAAGCATTGGAAGGTTTGATATGAATTTTCCATTTGCTTCTACAGATAAGTTACAGCAGTTGTATGCCAGCCTGAACAGTTCATCCGGCGGGTTAAAAAATTTGTTTGATGGCATGGGAAAAAACCTGAAAAAAGGCGGATCTGATGAGCAGGGCAATGATAAGAGCATGCCGCAGATTGCATCCGTATACGATATTACTGTTAAAGATGGTTTATACAGCCGTAAAGTAAACAAACAGCGGTACGATGAATTTGCACAGGCTGTGAAGCTGGATGATTTAAAACAAATGGGCACTGCCATGGGCGCAATGGATTATACCTTGTCGGTAAAACTTCCAAGGCCAATAAAAAAAGTGAGCAATCCTAAGGCGGTACTCAGCGATGATAAAAAAATAGCTACCCTTAAAACAGATTTAATGGAAACATTTCAGCACCCTGAACTGCTGGCACTTGATATAGAATACTAACTTTTACTATGAACAGCAAATACTGGCTTTACCTGTTTTTTACAGATTTGCTGGCAGAATTAACCGCTACTGCGCTAAGGTGGAATGATTTACGGCTTTTTACAAAGCCGCTGCTCATTGTTTTTTTGTTTATATGGTGTATGCTGTCATCAGTAAAATTTTTGCCGCTGCGCTATTGTATAGCAGCGGCTTTATTTTTTTCATGGGCCGGCGATGTCTTTTTATTAAGGGAAGCAAAGGGTGCCGGTTGGTTTATAGCGGGCCTGGGCAGTTTCCTGCTGGCACATATAATGTATATCATTTTTTTTCTGTGTGTACGCCGCAAACAATCCATGCCACGGCCATGGAACACTTACGTAATTACAGGGATTGCTTTTTATTCTGTATCATTATTTGGTTTCCTGTATCCGTATATTGGCAATTTAAAACTACCTGTGGGTATTTATGCAATTACTATAGCTGCCATGCTGATATGTGCAGCACATGCATTTACAAAAAATACAAAAAATGCAGCCAGGTATTGCATTACAGGCGCGGCCCTGTTTGTTGTTTCTGATTCCTTATTGGCTCTCAATAAATTTTATTATTCTTTTACCGGGGCAGGTGTTTGTATTATGCTTACTTATGGCCTTGCACAGTTTGCCATTGTAAAAGGTTCTTTGCTGTATCTTGCTGCTGAAAATACCAGCTTAGCGCAAAACAGGGATGAAAAACACCTATAAATACATTCAGTAATTGTGAAGGAGAAAGGGTGAATATTGATTTCACTGCACAAGCGTGCGACGCAAGAATGCTTAATATGTGTTACAAAAGCCAGTTACAAAAAGATTTATAACCGAACTAATTATATGATTCAGACAGATTTTTTAGTAGTGGGTTCAGGAATAGCAGGCTTGACTTATGCATTAAAAGTGGCGCAGCACTACCCGGATAAAAAAGTAACGGTCATCACAAAAACACGAACAGACGAAACCAATACCAAGTATGCGCAGGGTGGTATTGCGGGTGTATGGGACAATGAGAAAGACAGTTTTGACAAACATATTGAAGACACATTAATAGCCGGTGATGGATTATGCAACAGGCACGTTGTAGAAATAGTGGTAAAAGAAGGCGTTGAAAGAATACGCGAACTGATTGAATGGGGTGCGCAGTTTGATAAAGACCCCGATGGGGATTATGCCCTGGGGAAAGAAGGCGGCCACAGCGAATACCGGATACTGCACCACAAAGATGTTACCGGCAAAGAAATGGAACGCGCATTGGTGGAAACCGTTGGTAAGCAAAAAAACATTGAAATTATAAAACACTGTTTTGTACTGGATATTCTTACACAGCACCATCTTGGTTTCCTGGTAACAAAAGCTACGCCTGACATTACCTGTTACGGGGTGTATGCCCTCAACTTACAAAATAATCATATTGAAAAAATAGTAGCTAAAATTACCCTGCTGGCAACCGGTGGCAACGGGCAGATATACCGTACTACCACCAATCCATCTATTGCTACGGGTGATGGTGTGGCCATGGTATACCGTGCAAAAGGCAGGATAGAAAATATGGAGTTTATACAATTTCATCCCACGGCATTGTATGAAGCAGGTGTGGGTGGCCAGGCATTTTTAATTACGGAAGCAGTGCGTGGAGATGGTGGTATACTGCGCAATAAGAATAACGAAGCGTTTATGGAACGGTACGACATTCGTAAAGATTTAGCACCGCGTGATATTGTGGCCAGGGCAATAGACAGCGAAATGAAAATAACAGGTACCGAACACGTATACCTTGATTGCAGGCATATGGACAAAGAAAAATTTATTCACCACTTTCCTAATATTTATGGGAAATGTTTGAGTATAGGCATAGACGTTACCAAACAAATGATACCTGTTTCGCCGGCTGCGCATTACAGCTGCGGAGGTATTAAAACTGATGAATGGGGTAAGACGTCCATACTTAATTTATATGCCGCCGGTGAATGTGCCAGCACCGGTTTACATGGCGCCAACCGGCTGGCCAGTAATTCGCTGCTGGAAGCAATGGTTTTCGGCCACCGTTGTTACCTGGATGCGGTAGGAAAAATCAATTCACTGGCATTTATTAATAATTTGCCCGACTGGAAAGCGGATGGTACAATGCACCCGAAAGAAATGATCCTTATTACCCAGAGTTTGAAGGAGCTGCAATTGCTCATGAGTGATTATGTGGGTATTGTTCGTACCAATATACGTTTGCAGCGTGCCATGAAGAGACTTGATTTATTGTGGGAGGAAACCGAACAGCTGTATGCAGCTACCACGGTCTCGCCCCAGCTCTGCGAACTACGCAATATGATAACAGTGGCGTATGTGGTAGTGAAGTGCGCGCAATTGCGCCACGAAAGCCGGGGTTTGCATTTCAACACTGACTACCCGGGCAAAACAGATATGGTGCAAAACATTGTATTGTAAGGGATATTTTTGTGTTATATATATAGCCGTAGCATTAGCATTATCAAACAAGGATATCCTGGTATTATAATAACGGTTACAAACTTCAAACACGCTGATGTATTATATTATTTATGGTTTTTTTTACGTGTTGTCTTTATTGCCATTAAGGCTATTGTATTTTATTGGAGATGCCATTTATGGCTTGCTTTATTATATCCTCAAATACCGGCGGCCTGTTGTAATGGCCAATCTTACTATAGCCTTTCCCGAAAAATCAGCAGCTGAAAAAACAGCAATTGCCAAAGCTTTCTACCACAATTTTACGGATACTTTTATAGAGGTTATTAAGATGCTGTCAATGAGTGCAGCCGAATCAAAAAGAAGGGTAACAGGAGATTACAGCGCCATAGAAGAAGCTATGAAAAACGGGAAGAATGTGCAGTTGCATGCCATGCATAATTTTAACTGGGAGCTGGTGCAATGGACCGTGGTAAGAAGTGTAAATATCACCTTTCTGGGTGTATACATGCCCATCAGCAATAAGCCATTGAACACTTTTTTTTATAACCTGAGAAAAAAGTATGGAACAGTTTTAATATCAGCTACAAAATTTAAAACGGATTTTAATGAAGTAGCCCCACCGCATTATGCGCTGATGCTGGCAGCCGATCAAAACCCCGGCAACCTCAACAGCGTGTACTGGCTTTCATTTTTTAATAAACCCACCGCATTTGTAGCTGGCCCGGAAAAAGGGGCGCGGCTAAAAGACACAGCTGTTGTGTTTGTAAATTTTTATAAAACCAAAAGAGGCCATTATCATTTTACTTCTAAGCTTGCCACTACTGAACCCAATGCCTTACCTGAGGGCGAACTTACACAAATGTTTGTCAGGTATGTAGAGGGTTGTATCCGTAAAAATCCTTCCAATTATTTATGGAGCCACCGCCGCTGGAAACATGCCTGGAAAGAAGAATACACGCCGCAATGGGTTTGTTCCGAACAACCAGTTCCGTCGCCGGTTATTTTATAA
>JBDSOC010000093.1:0-7087 GCA_039915085.1 Chitinophagaceae bacterium | reverse complement strand
TTTTTAATGATCAGCTTACATCACATTTTCAGGGCTTACCAAATAGTTTTTCAATTGTATCCTTGCCCGGTACAAATACACTTTAACCTGGCTTTCATTTAACCCGGTAATGGTTCCAATCTCACTGTAACTATAGCCTTCATAATCTTTTAAAAGCACCAGGCTGCGTTGTGTTTCACTTAATGTTTCCAGCGCCTGTTCCAGTACTTTTTTAAGATTATTCGCCGGTTTATTTACCACGCGGGTTTCTTCGCTGAATGTTTCTCTGAGGTGAATTCTTTTCACCTTGCGTATATGATCAATCATCTGGTGATACGCCACCGTAAACAGGTATGATTTACTTTTTACCGCATCTACATTTTCCCGGTTGAGCCAGAGTTTCTCAAAAGCCGTCTGTACTACATCCCGGGCATCTTCTTCATGCCGCAGATTTTTCAGGATAAAACGGTAAACGTTATCCGCGTAGTGCCGTACACATTCGTTGTAGTCTTTCTCAGTCATAAAACAGTTCCGATCTTGTGTTGTGTTAGTGGTTATAAACAGGTATTTTCTCCAGGCTGGTTATTCAAATTGGGTCCAATACCCATATTTTAATCATACAAATTTGTGGTACTGGCCAATAAACTCAAAATAAAGAACTAAACCAGGAACATCCGTGCTTCCCGCTCCGCTGCAACCTCATTTTATATTATACGTACAGCTATAACAGGAAGTTACAAATGGATATTACTTTTTTTAAAAAACAAGCCCTGCCATTGAAGGGGCAGGGCTTGTTTAGTTAATATATGGAGGTAATTATTGTACTACGCTCAGCAGGTGCCTGGAAACAGACTCCCAAATCATGGCATCGCCAGCAGATTTTACCTGTGTATCATCGCCGCAGGCTGTTCCGGCAGGGCATTCTTTCTTTTGTGCTTCCTTTGCAGCCGGCGCCGCAAATACAAATAAACCGGCAGTAAATACCATTAAAAGAAGCATAAGACTGATAAACATTCTGGCTGACATATTCCTTTATTTAAAATTATAAGACGAAGGTATCAGCAAAATGTTACAGGCAGTAGCGGAATTGTATGAAATGTATATTTAACCTGACAAAACACCCAAAATTACCGGTGAAATCCGCGCCCCGGATTCCAATTTATTGTCAACTGCTGCTTTCCATTATTTTTGTGCTTATAAACATGCACCATGAACCAGGCTTTTGTACAGCGCATCGGTAAGGAAGTAGAAGAAATAAAAGCTGCCGGGCTTTTTAAAACTGAGCGTATTATAACCAGTGAGCAGGGACCCGAAATAGTAGTTAATGGTAAAACCGTGCTGAATTTCTGCGCCAATAATTACCTGGGGCTTTCCTCTCACCCCAAAGTAATTGAAGCCGCCCATAAGGCCATTGATACACATGGATATGGCATGAGCAGCGTACGTTTTATTTGCGGTACGCAAGACATACACAAAGAGCTGGAACAAAAGATTGCCGGTTTCCTGGGTACAGAAGACACTATTTTATATGCGGCCGCTTTTGACGCAAATGGAGGCGTATTTGAACCGCTTTTTAATGAGCAGGATGCAATTATCAGTGATGCCCTTAATCATGCCTCCATTATAGATGGGGTTCGTTTGTGCAAGGCGCAACGCTTCAGGTACGAGCACAATAATATGCAGGACCTGGAGGCAAAGCTAAAAGAAAGCGTTGCCTGCAGAAGCCGGGTTATTGTAACAGACGGCGCTTTTAGTATGGATGGAACCATTGCGCAGCTGGATAAAATTTGTGACCTGGCCGATGCTTATAATGCCATTGTTATGATTGATGAATGTCATTCGAGCGGTTTCCTGGGCAAAACAGGAAGGGGTACACATGAATACCGGGGTGTAATGGGGCGTATTGATATTATTACCGGCACCCTTGGCAAAGCTTTGGGCGGCGCCAGTGGTGGTTTTACAAGTGGCAATGCAGCTATTATTGAAATATTAAGGCAGCGCTCAAGGCCCTATTTGTTTTCAAATACCCTGGCACCTTCTATTGCCGGTGCTTCTATTGCAGTATTGGATATGCTGAGCGAAACAACAGAATTAAGAGATACACTGGAATACAATACAAACTATTTCCGCAAAAAAATGACTGAAGCTGGCTTTGATATAAAGCCCGGCGATCACCCGATTGTGCCTATTATGCTGTATGATGCCTTAGTAGCCCAAAATTTCGCCGCTGCTTTACTTGAAGAAGGAATATATGTAATAGGATTCTTTTTCCCGGTGGTAGCAAAGGGACAGGCGCGTATACGCGTACAGTTAAGTGCAGCACACAAACAGCATCATTTAGATACGGCTATTGCAGCTTTTACAAAGGTTGCAAAAGAATTGGGAGTAATAGCCGGTAACTGATCATGGCCATGCACTATACATAACTTAACACAGACTATAAACTGTGTTTATCGCCCTGCAATCATACTGATCTCTACATTTACATTCTTTGGGAGCCCTTTTACTGCTACCGTTTCCCGTGCAGGAAAATATCCTGAAAAATATTTGCCGTACACTTCATTTACAGTAGCAAATAATGCCATGTCACTTAAGAAAATACTTGTTTTCAAAATATGATTGAAGTCCATACCGGCTTCAGTTAGTATTGATTCCAGGTTATGCATCACCTGCTGCGTTTCTTCAATTATATCCGCAGCATCAATATTACCGGTAGCAGGGTTAATGGCAACCTGTCCTGATATAAAAAGCATATTGCCAAATTGTATTGCCTGGTTATAAGGACCGATGGGTGCGGGCGCATTGCCTGTATTAATTACTTTTTTTTCCATAGGCCAAATGTATAAAAAATCTGATGTCCCCGGTTTTTTGGCTGAAATGGAGTTTCTTTGTTAAAATTACCAGTAATGAAGGTGGCCGTTATTACCAATGAGGAGCTAAAAGAGGAGTTTTTCTCAAAAAACACATTGGATGGCGCAAATGTTTGCATTGTTAACGGACCTCAGCATGTACCTGCAGATTCCTGTGTTGTTTTTGATTTACTGTTTGAAAATACCAGGGAAAGAATTTCCTTACTGAAAAATTTTTTACCACAGCCTGTTTTTATTAATGCGGTAACTGATACACTTGCGGCAATTGGTCAGCCATTTATACGTATCAATGCGTGGCCAACATTTTTAAAAAGACATATTAAAGAGATCTCTGCATTACCTGCACAGGAAAAAATAGTGCAGGATGTTTGTAAGCAACTTGGCTGGGATTATAAACTGGTTCCGGATATAACAGGTCTGATTAGCGCAAGAATAATAAGTACAATTATAAATGAGGCTTATTATACACTTAATGAAGGAATAAGTACCAGGGATGAAATTGATATTGCGATGAAAACAGGAACAAACTATCCCTATGGACCTTTTGAATGGAGTAAAAAAATTGGCTTACAAAACATTTACGACCTGCTTCATCAGTTAAGCAGGGAAAACATTTTATATGAAGTTTCAGCATTATTAACAAATGAAACTATTAATCAATGAGTACCCGGAGTAATAAAATTAAAAAATAAAACGACTGAACAAATTACTTTTGTTTGATAAAATATTTCAATATTAATTATCTGGTCGTAAAAGAAAATTTTATTATCAGGTTACAACGTTGTTAGTGTGTAAAAAAATACACACGCTGTATTACTTATTAAGAATTTTTGTTTAACAAAAACCAATAACAAATTCATCCTGGCATGCCGCTTATTTTAAACATAGATACCGCAACCACGCAGGCAAGTGTTTCCTTGTCGCTTGACGGAAAACTGCTACAGGAGCGGGTAAACGGGCAATCAATGGATCATGCAGCATGGATACATGTGGCAATTAAAGAATTGATGCATGTCAATAATCATACGTACCAGTTAGGTGATTTGAATGCTGTTGCAGTAGTAGCGGGTCCTGGTTCTTATACCGGATTACGTGTTGGTATGTCAACAGCAAAAGGTTTATGCTACGCATTAAACATACCATTAATCACGCTGAATACACTTAAGATTATGGCGTATGCAACCAATGTTGAAATTTCATCATCTCAACTGCTAAGCCCAATGCTGGATGCCCGGCGAATGGAAGTATTCGCGGCCTTGTATGATACAGCGTTAAATGAACTGATCGCTCCCTGTGCTATAATATTAGAAGCTGATTCTTTTTCAAAGTGGCTAAACAAACATGAGATCATTTTTTTTGGAAGTGGCAGCAGCAAATGGAAAGAACTTGTACAGCATGAAAATGCAATTTTTAAGGACTCTTTTTATACACCGCACGACATTGCGTTTATTTCAAACAATGAATTCGGGCAACATACTTTTGGAAACCTGGCATATACTGAACCTATTTATCTTAAAGATTTTTACGCTCCTAAAAAATAACGGGCTAATAACTGTTTTAAAGCTTAAATATTGATAATATGCTTATTAACACCAGTGTGAATCCTGAGAACATTTTACTAATGCCAAAACCGTATTAACCATGCATACATCTGTCAATCATTTAATTGTAAGGCAGCAGGAAGGAGAGCCCATTAAAATTGATTTTTTACAGGTAAAGAAAGCTGCCGTAACGCTAAGAGCCATTAACCATAAATTGAGGCAGCAAATAATGCGTTTGCTGGAAGATCAGCAACGGATGACTGTAACTGAGATTTATGTACAATTAAGGCTTGAGCAATCAGTTGCTTCTCAGCACCTTGCTATTTTAAGACGGGCAGGCATTGTAGAAACTTTCAGAGATGGCAAGTACATATCTTATTCTATAAACGCAAACAGGCTGGCACAGCTAAATAAACAGGTGCTGGGTATAATAAGTTAAATACACTATAATTTGTTAAGCGGCTGCCCGTAAAGGTTGCCGTTTTTTTGTTTTTTAGTACTTTTGCTTAAATTATCAGGTATGTTCATTAAACAATTCTATACCGGTTGTCTCAGTGAAGCCGCTTATTATATAGAAAGTGAAGGGGAGGCAGCTGTAATTGATCCATTGCGTGATACCGATGAATACATTACCCTTCAAAACGACAGAAATGCCCGCATCAAATATATTTTTGAAACCCATTTTCATGCAGATTTTGTAAGCGGCCATATAGACCTGGGCGAAAAAACAGGCGCTCCCATTGTTTACGGTCCAAAAACTGAAACCAACTATCCTGTAAAAGTGGCAAAAGACGGCGAAGTTTTTAAATTAGGGAAAATAACCATTGAAGTATTACATACACCCGGTCATACATTAGAATCCACCTGCTATTTGTTAAGAGATGAAGACGGTAAAGCGCATGCAGTTTTTACCGGTGATACACTTTTTGTGGGCGATGTAGGCCGGCCTGACCTGGCACAACAGGGTAGTACATTAACCATGGAAGATTTAGCAGGCATGATGTATGACAGTCTGCAAAACAAAATTATAACCCTTGCGGATGATGTGCTTGTATACCCCGCACACGGCCCCGGCAGCAGCTGTGGTAAAAACCTTGGTCCTGAAACATTCAGCACCATCGGGGAAGAGAAAAAAACCAATTACGCTTTGCAGGCACAGTCGAAACCAGATTTTGTAAAAGTTGTAACTGAAGGCCTTGCCGAACCACCGCAATACTTTCCGGTAAATGCAAAAATTAACAAAGAAGGCTATGAGAGCCTGGATAAATTGCTGAGCAAAGCATTACAGCCAATAACTGTTGCAGCTTTTAAAGAAAAAATAAAAGATGACACGGTAATCATACTTGATACAAGAGATTCAAATGTTTTTATACATGGATTTATCCCCGGCGCTATCAGTATTGGACTGGATGGACGTTTCGCAGAATGGGCCGGCATGTTATTGCCGTTTGATAGAACCATATTGCTGGTAACGGATGCCGGCAAAGAAGAAGAAACTGCTGTGCGCCTGGCAAGGGTAGGATTTTCTACCGTTGAAGGTTATCTTGAAGGAAGTTTTTCTGCATGGCAGGCGGCAGGCGAAAAAATTGATATGATTGTAGAAATAGAAGCAGATGAGCTGGCAATGGATTTGCCGCATGATAAAAAAATGGTGGTGGTAGATGTGCGCCGGGAGACTGAATTTGCCGATGGCCATATTAAAGGTGCATTGAATATTCCGCTCAATGATATGACTGATCCTGCGAGCATGGCCAACCTGGATGACACTAAAAATCTGTATGTGCATTGTGCCGGCGGCTACCGTAGTATTATTGCCGCATCTTTATTAAAGCGCCAGGGCATACACAATCTTTACAACGTTATGGGTGGATGGGCCACCATAAAAGAACAAAAAAACATACAGGTTGCTAAAGAAACAAGTGTACTGAACTAATAACACAATAACAATAAGGCCGTTAATTTGCGGCCTTATTGTTACAGGCTAACGATACCATTTTTTATAGCATACATCACAAGGCCCACTCTTGTTTTCACATTCAGTTTTTCAAACAAAGCATCCCGGTAGCCATCTATGGTACGAGGGCTTAAAAACATTTTATCTGCTATTTCTTTATAGGTAAGTTCTGAACAGGCCAGTTTTAAAAATTCCATTTCCCGATCATTTAACTGGATAAGGTTTTTTGTATAGTTATCTTCATCATCAAGCTTGTTGATAGTGTGTATCAGCCGGCCGGTTACCATTTCAGAATAATAAAACCCTTTGTCGTTAACAGAATCAAGTGCAGCCCTTAATTCTGATGGTTCGCAATCTTTAAGTATGTATCCTTTTGCACCGGCTTTGAACATGCGGATAATAGCATTTTCATTATCGTACATGGAAAGCGCCAGCACTTTTACCAGGGGATAATTTTTTTTCAGCCACAAAGCTGTTTCATACCCATCCATTTCAGGCATATTAATATCCAGCAAAACAATGTCTGGTGTACTGGCTGGTGTTAACCGCTCAGTAAAATCCTTGCCGTTATTGGCTTCAAACAGAACTTTGTAATTGCCAAAACTATTCACCAGGTTGGCCAGCCCATTGCGCAACAATACATGATCATCTACAAGTACAACTTTAATTTCTTTCACCGGCATACAAAATTATTTTACAGGGTGTACGATTGGTAATTGCAATACAACAGTTACCCCTTTATC
>JBDSOC010000064.1:0-27534 GCA_039915085.1 Chitinophagaceae bacterium | reverse complement strand
AATCGGAATATTCGGAAGTGTACTACCGGGATGTAAAAATCAGGAAGTTGTAGTTAACAATACTGCCATTTTACAGAGGGAGGCATATAAGCTGGCAACCAAACCACGGGTGTATAGTAAAGAATTTAGAGATCTTTTAAAAAATAATCAAACCTTTATAAAACAAAGATGCAAATGAGAATAATATTATTGATGCTGACAGCTTTGGTTTTCTCCGGTTATTCAGATGCTGCTGCACAAAGCCTGCCTGAAAAGAGAAGAGTGCTGCAGAAAATGCAACTGGCCAATGCATATTTTATGCGCACCTGGCCTGATGCAGGTAAAACAATCATCACCAATAAAGAACGGCCCAGCAATATCTGGACAAGGGCGGTATATTATGAAGGGCTGATGGCATTGTACAGCATTGACAGGAAAAAGGAATATTATGATTATGCGGTGCAATGGGGAGAAAAACACCAATGGGGTTTGAATGGCGGCATTAAAGTAAGAAACGCCGATAACCAGTGTTGCGGACAAACGTATATTGATTTGTACCTGATAGATAAAAAAGAAGAGCGTATTAAAGATATTAAAGCATCCATTGATTTAATGATTGCTTCAGATAAGATAGACGACTGGAACTGGATTGATGCGATACAGATGGCCATGCCGGTGTATACCAGGCTGGGCGTGGTATACAATGATACAAATTATTTCAGGAGAATGTATGAGATGTATGCCTTCTCCAAATATAAACATGGGGGTAATGGCCTGTACAATCCTGCTGATCATTTGTGGTGGCGTGATAAAGATTTTGTTCCTCCATACAAAGAGCCAAATGGCGAAGGCTGTTACTGGAGCCGTGGCAATGGATGGGTAATTGCTGCTTTGGTGAGGACACTTTCTTTATTGCCCAAAAACAACCCTTATTACAATGAATACATGCAGGATTATAAAGACATGGCAAAGGCCCTGTTGCCATTGCAGCGTACAGATGGATTCTGGAATGCGAGTTTGCGTGACCCAACAAATTATGCTGGTAAAGAATTAAGCGGAACAGGTTTATTTGCTTATGGAATGGCATGGGGAATAAATAATGGTTACCTTGATAAAAAAGAATACCTGCCCGCTGTTGTAAAAGCATGGAATGCGATGGCCCGTGATTGTGTACATGAAGATGGTGTTTTGGGTTATGTACAGGGAACCGGCAAAGAACCCAAAGACGGGCAACCGGTTACTTATACCAGCAAGCCGGATTTTGAAGATTATGGATTGGGTTGTTTTCTGCTGGCAGGAAGCGAAGTATACAAACTTAAAAAATAATGATATCGTTCTGCAAACGTTTTGCCTGTATTTGCTGGATGTTTTTTTTATCAGCAACTGTTTTACAAATCAAAGCCATTGCTCAAACCATTGTTTCCAATACCAGCGAAGACAAAGTGCCGCCGTATACCCTGCCCGATCCACTGTTGGGTAAAGATGGGAAAAAGATAAGCACTGCTGCTGCATGGAACAGCCGGCAAAGGCCCTACCTCTATCATTTGTTTGAAGAAAATGTATATGGCAGGTTTCCACTTAAAAAAATTCCTGTACAATTTGTAATGCGTGAGATCAATAACCATGCTTTGAATGATCTTGCCATCCGTAAGCAGGTGAGAATTTATTTAGATCCACCGGTTAACAGTGTTTATATAGACTTGCTGGTATATCTGCCCGCTGCGGTAAAAGGGCCTGTACCTGTTTTTGCCGGGTATAATTTTACCGGTAACCACACTATTATGCCGGATACAGGTATTTTTCTTTCTACCGCATGGATTGCACCTAAAGCAAAAGGTGTAATTAATAATAAAGCAACTGATTCATCAAGAGGTACTGACACATCACAATGGCAACTGCGGCAAATACTTGCTCACGGATATGGCCTGGCAGTTGCGTATTATGGCGATATTGAACCTGATAACCCGGATGGCTGGAAAACAGGAATAAGGACAACTCTAAGCGGTGCTTTACAAATTAAGACAGAAGAATGGAGTGCCATCGGTGCCTGGGCATGGGGACTTGCCCGCATTATGGATTACCTGCAGCAGGATAAAGCGGTTGATGGAAATAAGATTGCAGTGATTGGTCACTCACGGTTAGGCAAAGCTGCTTTATGGGCAGGTGCGTCTGATCAGAGATTTTCAATAATTGTCTCGAATGAATCCGGGGAAGGCGGAGCTGCACTTTCTAAAAGATGGTATGGCGAAACGGTAGGCATCATCAACCAGAAATTTCCACACTGGTTTGTTGCCAACTATAAAAAATACAATGACAATACTGCTGCGTTGCCGGTCGACCAGCACATGCTTTTATCACTGATGGCACCGCGCCCATTGTATGTAGCCAGCGCAGAAGGTGATCAATGGTCCGATCCAAAAGGAGAATTCCTGGGTGCTAAAAATGCGAATCCTGTATATGCCCTGTTTAATAAAAAAGGAATTGATGTGGATACGATGCCTGGATTACACCAGCCTGTTGGACAAACCATCCGTTATCATATCCGTGCAGGCAAACATGATGTAACGCTGTACGACTGGCAGCAATACCTTGGCTTTGCAGATGGTTATTGGAAAAAATAAAGCGTATATCCTGCACGCCGCAGAGAAAACTACGGTTCTCTTAATTAAGATATCACACCCTGGTTCACGCCTCTTGCACCAGAACATTTATAACTTTAGTTCAATAATTATTATGCTATCCTGCCATAAAATCATTTTCTGTTTTTTTATACTTTTCTCTATCACAGCCAGCGCACAAAATAAAATTCAATACAAACAGCCTAATATTATTTTAATACTGGCAGATGATTTGGGCTATGCAGACCTGGGTTGTTACGGACAACAAAAAACAGAGACACCTAATATAGATAAGCTGGCTAAAAGTGGATTGCAATTCATGCAATTTTATGCAGGTTCTACAGTATGCGCTCCTTCAAGAGCCAGCCTGCTTACCGGGCTGCACACCGGTCATACTACAGTGCGCGGTAATGAAGGGTACCAGCCCGAGGGACAAACACCCTTGCCTGATTCTGTTATTACCATTGCTTCCATATTAAAAAACCATGGTTATGAAACGGCTGCTTTTGGTAAATGGGGATTGGGATACATTACTACGTCAGGTGATCCCAATAAAAAGGGTTTCGATAAATTCTTTGGATATAATTGCCAGAGCCTGGCGCATAATTATTTTCCTGATCACCTGTGGAACAATCATGAAAGGATTGATTTTCCGGAAAATGCAGATAGCAATGCGGTTTATTCAGCAGATTATATTCATGTGCATGCCATGCAGTTTTTAAACCAGCAGCACGACAAACCTTTCTTTCTTTTTTTACCCTATACTTTACCTCATGGAGATGTGATTACCCCTCACGACACTGTGTATGATTATTATGTAAAAAAATTTAATGAAACCCCAAAACAACCGGGACCCAAAAAAAATGATGGGGAACAACATCGCTTTGAACCCTACCCGCACGCCGCATTTGCTACAATGGTATCAAGGCTTGACAGGTATACCGCTGAAATTATGAAAGCGATAAAAGAAAAAGGCCTGGAAGAAAATACACTCGTAATATTTACAAGCGATAATGGCCCGCACCGCGAAAACGGCGGTGACCCGGATTTTTTTAATAACCACGGTGAGTTTCGCGGTATCAAAAGAGATTTGTATGAAGGTGGAATACGTGTACCCTTTATTGCATACTGGAAGGGGAAAATACAACCAGGTGTAACCAGCCAGTCAGCCGCGTTGTATGATTTATACCCTTTATTTCAGCAGTTGGCTGGCATTCCAGTTGCTAAAAATATAGACGGCATATCAATCCTGCCTGCTTTACTGCATACAGAAAAGCAATTACAGCATAATTACCTGTATTGGGAATTTCATGAAAACAATGGCCGGCAGGCGGTGAGGTGGAAGAACTGGAAAGCTGTAAAACTAAATGTAAATAAAAACGCAAGTGCACCAGTGGAATTATATAATCTTAGCAACGATCCTTCAGAAAAAAATAATATAGCGGCTGACTATCCTGCCATTGCACAACAACTGGATGCCATGATAAAGCAGGCGCATCAACCCAATAAAAAATGGCCGCTGCTGCCAAATGAATTCTGATTAAGGAATTTTACTAGCAACAAAAAGAGATTCCCCTGTTATTTCACAATAACAACAGTTCCGGAACAGGAGCGATCCGCCTTTGATTACACCGGCCACAAAGCTTATATTTGAAATCCTCATTCACTAACACATTTCAACATATTATTATATGCCTTACACTGCACACACAGATCGGTATAAAAAAATGGAATACCGTCGTTGCGGAAACAGCGGGCTTCAACTGCCTGTATTGTCATTGGGCCTCTGGCATAATTTCGGCCATGTAGATTTGCTTGATAATTATCGTAGCATTTTGCGCCTGGCATTTGACAGCGGGGTTACGCATTTTGATCTCGCTAATAATTACGGTCCGCCGCCTGGCAGTGCAGAAGAAAATTTTGGCCGGTTATTGAAACAGGATTTTAAACCTTACAGGGATGAGTTGATCATATCCACAAAAGCCGGGTATTATATGTGGGAGGGGCCTTATGGTGATTGGGGATCAAAAAAATACCTGGTGTCAAGTCTTGATCAGAGTTTGAAAAGAATGGGACTTGAATACGTTGATATTTTTTACCACCACCGTCCTGATCCTAATACACCCTTAGAAGAAACCATGACAGCACTTGATCTGATTGTACGCCAGGGCAAGGCGTTGTATGTGGGCCTTTCCAATTATAAAAAAGAAGAAGCAGCAATGGCATTTGAAATACTTCGCCGCCTGGGTACACCCTGCATAATACATCAGCCCAAGTATTCTATGTTTGAGCGTTGGGTAGAAGATGGATTAATGGGTCTATTGGAAAAAGAGGGTGTGGGGTGTATTCCTTTTTCACCATTAGCACAGGGACTGCTCACCAATAAATATTTAAATGGCATACCTGCAGACTCACGTGCAGCCAAACCAACAGGGTTTTTAAAAGAGGACCAGGTTACTGCAGAAAGAGTAGGACAGGTAAAAAAGCTCAATGCAATTGCAGAAAAACGTGGACAAACATTGGCCCAGATGGCACTGGCCTGGTTGCTGAAAGACAAACGGGTTACTTCTGTGTTAATTGGCGCCAGCAAACCTGAGCAACTGACAGATTCATTGCGGTGCCAGGATAATATTAATTTTTCAGCAGAAGAATTAACAAAGATTGAAGCTATTTTAAAATAGCAAATAAAATATTTAATTGCATAGTTGTGTCTGGAAAGTAAGGCGCAATTGTTTTTATAATTTGAGATATTTTTATATTTTGTCAATGATGTATTGATTCCTATAAATGAAATGTGACAAATCATGAAACAATTAGCATGCATTTTTATTCTCAGTTTAATCACCAGGACCGGCACTGCACAAAAACCTGTGATCAATGAGTATGCAGTTATCGATAAAAAAGTGCTGCTACTGCCTGATTCTCTTGGTGCAACAACAGTGGGTATTGCCAGTTACATCGGTTCAAATTTTAAGACAAAAAAAGAGCAAGCAAGAGCTGCTTTTATCTGGACAGCTTCAAATATCAAATATGACATTGAAAACATGTTTGCTATAAATTTTTACGAAAGTACAGAAGAGAAAATTTTAAAGGCACTAAAAACCCGGAAAGGAATTTGTGAGAATTATGCGGCTGTGTTCAATGATATATGCCTGAAAGCAGGCATAAAATCTTTTGTAATTGAGGGCTACACAAAGCAAAATGGTTTTACAGACTATATTCCGCATGTATGGTGCGCTGCGTTAATTGACAGTAACTGGCGTATGTTTGATCCAACCTGGGGATCGGGTTATGTATTAAATGGCAAGTTCTTTCGGAAAATTAATAATGCTTATTGCAACATTGATCCTGCCGTTCTTATCAAATCTCACATGCCTTTTGATTTTCTCTGGCAGTTTTTGTATTATCCGGTAACTAATCAGGATTTTTATGAAGGGAAAATAATTCAAAATAAATCCAGGCCCTATTTTAATTTTCCCGACTCTATCCGGGCCTTTGAGCGGCAGGATACAATTACACAACTGGCGGCAGTTGCAGGGCGTATAGAGAAAAATGGTGTGAAAAATGGGATGATTTTTGACAGGTTACATCATGTTAAGTCGCAGCTAGAATACTATAATCAGCATCATAAAGCAATACTTGAAAATGAAAAGCAGCAAAAAATTTCAACTGCGTATAATATTTCCATTGCTTATTATAACGATGGTATAAATGATTATAATTCTTTTATTGAATACCGGAACAAACAATTTACACCAGAAAAACCAGACGCTGAAATAAAGGCTATGATTGACACAGCGGCGGATAAATTTAAAAGGGCAAAAGAAAAGTTAGACGAAATCAGCACACTAGACGCCAATGCTGCGATACTTGTCGCACAACACCAAAAAGCCATTGGCAATGTACAGGGGCATTTGAAGGAGCAGCAGGATTGGCTGACAACTTATTTGAGCAAATCAAAATCAAAAAGAAAAGCTATGTTTTATGAAAAAAAAATTACCTGGTTTGGAATTCCTGTACAATGATGTGCTTTGTTTTCGCTGCATACCAATATTTTTTAAATTTATATTATGGATAAAATGACGTCAATTGTTCCCACCCTGTCAGTAAGAAACGGAATTACTGCTATTGAATTTTATAAAAATGCTTTTAGCGCAATTGAGTTGATGCGTGTAGATAGTCCTGAAGGACTAATAGTGGCGGAAATGGCAATAGACAAAGCACGTTTTTTTATTGCAGATGAGTCACCGGAGCATGGTAATCTTAGTCCTGAAACGGTTGGAGGTATCACCACCCGCATGGGGTTGTTTGTTGCTAACCCGGATGCTGTGACAGATAAAGCCGTAGCTGCAGGTGCAAAATTGTTATACCCTGTAGCAGACCAGGATTATGGTTACCGGCTGGGCGCTGTTAAAGATCCATTTGGACATGTTTGGGAAATCGCAAGAAAAATTGAGTAGCAGATAATACATGGTATATAATTCAATAAATTAGTGTTTCTGTAAATGATTGAGAGAAGACAATTATCTTCGGTGCGAAGCCGGAGCTTTGAAAAACAGCAGGGTGGTAAATGAAAAAGTAGCGGCAATGGAAGAAATCAGCAATTCCAAAATCAGAAATATTTGTACATGTTTAATCTGCAAAATCAAAACACGGTTGTAACCGGCGGCGGAAGTGGCATTGGAAAATCTGTAGCCCTGCTTTTTGCCAAACAGGGCGCTACTGTTTTTATTATAGATGTAAATGAAAAACAAGCCGGCGAAACAGTCAATGAAATAACAGCTGCCGGTGGTAAAGCCTCTGCACATATAGCAGATGTGTCCAGCCAGCAAAAAGTAGTAAATGTATTTCAGCAAATAGACCGCATAGATATTCTCGTAAACAGTGCGGGTATATCTCATATTGGTAAAGCGGATACTACATCTGCGGAAGATTTTGACCGTCTCTTTAATGTGAATGTGAAAGGCCTTTACAATTGTTTATATGCGGCCATTCCGTTAATGAAAAAAAATAAATCCGGTGTTATTTTAAATATGTCTTCTGTTGCGGCAATTGTTGGCATACCGGACAGGTTTGCTTACTCAATGACAAAAGGCGCGGTGGCCGCTATGACACTATCGGTTGCCAAAGATTACCTGGCTGATAATATACGCTGTAATTGTATTTCACCGGCGCGGGTACATACAGCCTTCGTAGATGGTTTTTTAGCTAAAAATTATCCGGGTAAAGAAGCTGAAATGTTTGAAAAACTTTCTAAGACCCAACCCATCGGCCGCATGGCCAAACCAGATGAAATAGCCCACCTTATATTATACCTTTGCTCGGCGGAAGCTTCTTTTATTACGGGGTGTGATTACCCGATCGATGGTGGCTTTGTAAAACTTAATAATTAAACATTACATATGAAACTGATCAGGTATACAGAAAACGGGCACGTAAAGACCGGCGTGGCCATTGCAGATAAATATTATGATACTACTGGTTTTGGAGAAGATTACAATGAAGCTTTTTTTAACACCTATGGAATTAACCGGATGGAAGATTATATAAAATCAGTTGGTAAAAATCTTCCTGAAGCAGGTAAGGATATAAAGCTGGCATCACCTGTTGCACGTCCGTCAAAAATAATTTGTATTGGTTTAAATTATGCCGACCATGCAAAAGAGACAGGCGCCACACCACCACCCGAACCGGTTATATTTATGAAAGCTACTACCGCTTTGTGCGGACCTTTTGATGATATTGTAATTCCAAAAAATTCAAAAAAAACAGACTGGGAGGTAGAACTGGCAGTTGTGATAGGCAAAAGAGCCAGTTATGTAAGTGAAGCAGATGCCATGGAATACGTAGCGGGTTATTGCCTGCACAATGATGTATCTGAAAGAGAATTCCAGATTGAAAGAAGCGGTACCTGGGACAAAGGTAAAGGCTGCGATACTTTTGCGCCGATGGGGCCTTACCTTGTAACAAAAGATGAAATAACGGATGTAGATAATTTGCGTTTATGGCTAACCGTTAATGGAAAAAAAATGCAGGATGGCACAACCGCCAACCTTATTTTTAAAATACCTTTTTTAATTTCTTATACCAGCCAGTTTATGACGCTGTTGCCAGGCGATGTAATTTCTACCGGCACTCCAGCGGGCGTAGCTATGGGCATGAGCCCGCAGGCCTATCTTAAAGCCGGTGATGTGATTGAACTGGGCATTGACGGATTGGGTAGAGCAAAGCAAATATTAAAAGCGTATGGCAGCTAACAGCAAATGTTCAGTTGCTATTTAAAATACCTGACTTTTATATCTCCCGGAAGTTGTGGGGCAAAGGAAGAAAGATTGGTTTTTAACCGGGCGGCTTCGTCTTCTGTATTACCATAAAAGGTTACATAAATATCTCCGCAGATATAATTATACGGCATTTCCCAGGTAGCAACTTTTACCCATTGATTGGGCAGTTCCCTGTCAAACCATGAATCATACATAACGGTTACGCGAGTATGTTTATCTGCAACTATTTTTCGCAGAAATTCGTTGTTCCAATAACCCGCTTTCCTTGCATTTGCTATTTCATTATTACCAAGTCCCCACATGTCAATTGTATTCAGATCTGCCATGTAGCTGATTGCGCCTATATCATTGGCTGCAACTGTCTGGCCTTTATAATATTGCTGAAAAAACAATCCCATCTGGTATTGCTGTTCGTAAATATTGTAGATAGCACGTATAGAATTACGGAACGAATTTAACCCGCGCACAGGAAGGCTATATAACATAATGGCAAAAAGGCCCGCAGGAATTATTTGCTGGCGGAGGGCCTTTATACCGTTATCCTGCAGCCACTCTAAGCCAATCTTGCTGATGTGTAATGTGCCCAAAACAATCAGGTAAGCCTCGTACCGGTAGAACCAGCCAAAGGAAGCAAAGATGGAATGCATAAACCCTGCAATGATAAACATCGAAAGGATCCAGAAATCCCTGTCGTATTTATTTGCCTGAATTTTTCTTACAGCAATAATCAGCGCTGCTACAATAAGGCCACTGATACTTTTGGTAGCTTCTATAATAGATATACCACCGTTAAAGAAGAATTTTAAATTTTGATTGCCTTTAATTAGAACAGAATTGGGTATAAAGTAACCACCATGCATTTTAGAATAAACACCAAAAAGCAGTAATGGCAAGGCACCTGCAATTGAAATAATAACAGCATCTTTAAAATTCTTTTGCCAGGCCAGTAAAGCAAATGCCGCCATTATAAAAAAGGCGTTTTCATACCTGGTAGCCGTCATCAATGCGGCCCAGATAGCAGCTTTCAATAAGTTGTTTTTTTGGGGTACTGTGAGTAACGAAGCAATACTGTGTACAAAAAAAAGCGTAAATGCAATTTGCAGTGTATGCTCCATACCCAAAAGTGTAAGACCGGGAACAACACCTGCAAGCATAGTAACCAAAACGCAGACAACCTTATTAAAAACTGTTAGTGAAGAATGATTATTTAATTCTTGCTGAATAGTGATCAGCATAAACACCGTACCTGCACAACTGATAATAAAAGGCATTATTATAGAAACCGAAAACAATTTGAAAAATAGTGCCAATACAATTGTAAAAAGAGGAGAGGAGGAAGTAGAAACAAAACCAGAAGAGGTAATACCCCAGTTGCCATAGAGCGCCAGGTTCTTAGAAACCGTCATATGTATAAATGTATCATCAAGCGGGTAACAGAAATGGCCGCCGGTTTTCTTTAGTGCCACGTATTCAAGTACGGCAACAATAACCGATACAAAAGATAAACCAGATACGAGGGGTAAATACTTTTTCATTATGCCGGTAGTAAGGTACAGGGTTATATAAATGACTATGATTAAGCTGCTGATACCTGCATGCTTTTATTTTTTTAACAGATCATCCATTGAAACGCCAATCATTGATTCAAGTTCAAGTTTTATAACATTGTAATTACGGAGGTATTCAGCCTGCTTTATTTTTTCGTCTGTATATCCACGGTAGCTTTTATTGTATTCTTCCTGTTTGATGCCGCCTTCCTGGAAATCTTTTTCTGCGGCGAGGTAAGCTGTTCTTGCGTCCTGCGTTACCTGGCTCTGGAAATCCAGTTTTTGCTGGCACAGAAGATAATCTTCATATTTAGTGAGTACCAGAGCTTTTATCTCACGGAAGCGCTGGTTTTTTTCCGCCTCGGCAATAGACAGATTTTCTTTGGCAATTTTAACTTCATTTTTTCTATCGCTTATTAAGTTAAAAGGAAGGCTTACCCCAAAATTATATTTAGGGTAAAACGTAGAAGGGTTTGTAACAATACCAGTAGGGCCGGTTGTTGCACCCTTAAATGCAAATTCATTAAAGTTACCCTGAACAGCAATGGTACTCAGCCAGCTGCCTTTTGCTTTTTTTACCTGGTAACCGGCAATGGCTACTTTGCGGTCTGCTACTTCATAATTGGGATTTTGCAATGCCAGTTGCACAAGTTTTTCCCTGACATCAAATACTTTATCTGTTTGCCTGATGGCACTGCCAAGTGGCTCCGTTTTTCTTGTGGTGACGGGTGTTTTCACCTGGGCAAAAGCAGTTGCACAACAAAAAAGCAGTACCAGGCTGTATATGTTTTTGTGGTTAAGCAGTAATCTGTTCATGGTCATCAGCGGTTTTAGTATCATATTCTTTTAATTTATAAAAAATAACCAGGGTAGCCAGGTAAAAAAGATATTGGGGGTATTGAGAAATGGCTAACTGTGAGTATTGCCCCACCACAAGTGAAAAAAAGCAAACTGTAAATGCTATATACATTGTTTTAATTTCCTCTTTTCGTGAATCATAAAAGCCGTTAATGCCCCTCATCAATATGATAAAATAAAAAATAATATTGATTGCCAGTCCAATCCAGCCCTGTTCAAGCATAATTTTCATATAACCGCTGTCTGGCGGATAACCAGCAAGCCGGTGAGCGGGATAAAATTTTGTGCCTTCTTCGCCGCAGGTTTGCAATCCTCCACCAAGCGGCCGGTCATAAATATAAGGTTGAATATTCCTGCGGTTTACATCCCGCACCATATTGGAAGGCTCCTTACTGCCTTCAAAAGTAGTTTTTATGCGGAAAATAATAGGAGAATTGCGTAAGGGGCCAAACAGGAGAAACAGTGTAATGGTAACTGCACTGATTAATACAATCATGGTCCTTTTTTCATTCAGGGTAAAAATAATGTAAGCAGCCAACCCTGCCAGCAACATTACATTACAGGTACGTGTACCCGAATAAGTGGAAGCAATTATTTGTAAAAAAGTAATAACGTAGAGCCACCTTTTAATTCTTTTTATTGGTATCCGGATGGCCAGCACCAGCGTAAATAAAGCACTTGATGTGGCCATTACCCCAAACGAGGCCGGATCGGGCAACAGGGAAAACTTACGGAACATGCCGCCCTGGAAAAGAAGGTTGGTAATATTGGGATCGCTGTGTATCCATGCATCTTCCGGTCCCGTAAAACCAAACCATTGTTGTTTGATGCCCCAAATGGCTACTATCAATGACATGATAACCCACAGTTTTATAAACCGCCTTATCTTTTCCAGTGAATCAAGCATAAGGAAACTTACATAATAGAAAAGCAGGTAAAGTATCTGCTTCTGGAAAAAATTCCACCATCCACCCCTCCCCGTTATCTCAGGATTAAATGCTTCCAGCAATAAATAAAAGAAAATCAGGAGCATCATCAGCGAAATGGGCGTTTTCCAAAAATCTTTGCTGTTTGTCCTGTTTCGGTATTGCGATGCAAGAATAGACATTACACATAAATAACCAGCTGCCGGTATTGGTATACCCAGCGGAACGGCAATGCCAAACATGCGGGCTGGCAAAGTGAATATGATAATGGAATAGATATAGGAGTAATACGACAATTCAGGATAATGAAAGCAGGCGAGTACAAACAATATGCCTGCAGCAGCACCGGCAATCAATAGCGGAATTTTTTCATTTATTTGGGAGCCGGCAAAAGCAAGGCCAATTCCTACCAGGGCCATAACAATCCAGCCAGGCACTGAATTCATGCGTTTGGTAAAGAAAACTTCTTTAAACCATTCACGTGCTGAAACTGTGTTATTTTTCTTTAAGCCCGTCATCATTTAATACAGTGGTTCAAAAAGTATAAAAATTTTCTGATTTATTATTTATGTGCAGCATTTTTTTTATGCAGTTGCCTGTTATATCTTATCTGCTGAAGGTGTTCCGCCGATAGTTTTTTCTAAAGATAAGCCCCTGCCGGTTTTTGATTTTATAAAATTTTTCAACTGGGTGGGCCAGCTATGGTCCATACAGGGTTTTTCTATCAACAGGTAAAAGACCGGTACTATCAGTACAAGGCAAAAGAGAAAAAATAATGCGTACACAACAAACCATGCCAGGCTGTTGGATGCGTGGTGATTTATTTTCAGCAGTAATTCAATACTTCCCTGTGCAATGGCAAGGTGAAGCAAATAAATACTATAGCACATGCCCCCGATGGCCATTATCCAGGGACGTTTTATAAAGCGGTTAAATGCCGTGGAGCGGAAGGCGCCGATAAAAAGTGTGGTTAGTGCAATGATGAAAAGTACTGTTTTGCCGTATCCGGTTACCCACCGGAAGCCTATCATACTAAAAATAGCAATAGTAGCTGCCACATCCCATAAACGGGTGTAACCGCCGGGTTGCAACTTTTGTTCCAGGTAAAGGTTCACCATTAAAATGCCCACCATAAAATATTGCAACTGGCCCAGTACGGTATACCGCAGCACATTATTCCCGTTGGAAATACCTGTTTGTTCCTGCATCAGAACAATCAGTAAAATGGCCACTATGATGACTATATTTCTTTGCGCAAAATCCTTTATCCCGAATACCAGGTAAGTGATAAAAGGGGCTATGATATAGAATTGAATTTCTACTTCCAGGCTCCATATAACGGGGTTCAGTGTGTTAAAATGCTTATATACCAGGGTTGAACTGTAAGTGATACCGGTAAAGAAATAACCCAAAGTTGCTCCCGTGGTCATTTTATGCAGGGCCAGTGCAGAAATAGCCAGCAACAGCATTACCAGTATATAAGGGGGTTCTAACCTGGTGAGCCTGCGCATAAAATATACTTTTAAACTGCCCATTGGCCTGTCCGAGAGCCTTTTTACAGCAAATGGCAGTGGCAGGATAAAACCGCTGATAGCATAAAAAAGATACACGCCTACGCCGCCTCCAAGACAATAGTTTATTAAGGCATCGCTGACAGCAGATACACCCGGGGTATAGGCATTTCTATACCATCTTTCCACGCAGTGCTGAATAACCACAGGAAGAATAGCCAGGAAACGAAGCCCCTCCAGTTCCTGTACTATCTTGCCCTTGGCCTTGCGTTCAAAATAATTAATTAGTTTCATAATAGGGGTGTACTCAGATACAAAGGTTTACGGATGTTTAATCAAATAAAAACTTATAGAACATGAATAAGCAAAATGCCAGTAAAAAAAGCGTGGAAATGATCCGCATCAGCTTATTTTTAAGTTGTTGTTCGTCCATTCGACCGTTTTTTTAATTTTCTAAAGAATGACAGGCATCACCCAGCATACCAATACTTTCTTCCCAGGTATGTGATAAAGCAAACTCTTTTCTGCGCTGTTTTATTGCGTCATTATTGACAATTTCCTGGTTGTTAATGATATATTTAATCTTTTCGGCATATTCTTCTTTTGTAAGGCACAAAAAACAATACGGTTCAAACATCTTCATGCCATCTGTTGCTGTGGCTACAAGGGGCTTTCCCATAGCAAGGTATTCGTCTGCTTTTCTGGGATAATTGCCCGTTGTTACCTCGTTCATAATCTGGGGATTGATACAAATATCAAAATGTGTGATATAATTTACCAGCATAGCAGGCGGCTTTCCTCCCAGGAAATAAACATTTTTTAAATGGCTGAGCAATTCTTTTTTAAACATCCTGTCAACCGGGCCAACGAGTACTATATTATATTCCGGGCATGTTTCCGCAATATGCTTTATGATGTCAATATCAATGCGCCAGGCACTTATATATCCTGTATAGCCGATAACAGGCCGGTTGATAAATTTCAAATCATCAGGTATAGGGGTATCTGTAGCAAGAAACGATGTAAAATCGCAACCCTGTCCTATATAAAAACTTTTTGGGTTGCTTTTTTTTGCATAGTCAGCAAGGTATACTGAATTGGCAATCACCATATCTGCTTTTTCCATTACCCCTTTTTCAAGCCTTGGTCCATGCCGTTTAAAAAAATCTACCCCCAGCATATAATCTCTTATGTAAAAAATATACGCACTGCACGCAATCATTTCTTTCAGATAAAAACCCCTTATAAAATCATTGTCATTTATAAGCAGGGTATTGCTGAAACCGAGTTGCTGTATTGCTTTATTGATTTGCTTTGCAAGGCGTTTACCATTTATTTTATTCAGCCAGTCGTGCAAGCCGGCAAACGGTATACCATTGATAGACTCTACGATCACCCTCGGATTTTGCACCCATATATTTGTAACTACCTGTTCAATTTCTCCTGTTCCGTTTTTAATACTTGCCAGCCTGGTTTGGGTTATGGGATCATTTTTATATTTACGTAAACTGCTTCTGTCTAAAGCACGGTTTACAAATAGCACACGGTTTTTTTTAGCAAGTTCTATTGCCATGTCCTTAAAATTGCTGCCGATTTCAGTATCCCATGATTGAAAACTGAACATGACAATATCCCTGTTACTGATAAAATGATGTTCCATAAGGTGTTGGGGCTTTGCGGCCCGGTTACAAATTTTTTATGCGGTTTTCATAGTTGTATAATGTTGTATCTCAGCTGCTGGTTTTTTGAGAGAAAACAACCACCATGCGCCAAGCCGGATACATAAATTATATATTAAAACCGGGATAATAACGCCCAGGGAAATGGCAATAAACATAATCAGCGGTATATAGGTTATGTGAAAGAAGCGCACCAGTACAATTCTAACCGCAGCAATGAGCATAAGGTGCATCAGGTAAATGTACAAAGAATGGTATCCTATTACGCGCAGCCATTTTAAAATATCTTTTTTCTGCAGTATTTGCGCTATTTGTATCATAAATGCACAGCCACTGAGAGAGATGGGCAGATACAGGTAGGTCATGTTATAATTAATATAGTTATCATCTCCGTGCCGCATATTAATAGTAGTAAAAACGGTTTGCATGAAAATGCAGAAAATAGCTGAACCAATCAGCCATTTGGGTGACAATATAATATCGGTAGTTTCCTTTTTAAAAATGAAGGAAGAAATAATATCTCCAATAAAAAAATAAATATAAAAATGACAGATATCCGGAAAAATATAAAAGCCGATACCATTGTAACTGAGATAGCCTGCAACGCTGTAAAGCACGACACTCAAAACCAGCTGATGCTGCAATTTAAAACGAAGTGCTACTTTTAAAAAAGCATAGATAGCACCAACAAAAAAAAGAGCGTTCAGGTACCAGAATTGCTGGTTATTGGAAGGGTTGCGGGGATATATGATAAGATTGACATAGTCAAAAGGAACGGGCTTTGCATTCACATAATTTTTGAGTAACAGTTGCAGTGTGATTTGTAAAGAACCCCAGATAATAAGCGGGTAAAATACAATGCTGAACCTTCCCCATACATAATCTCTCAGCCCTTTTTTCTGCAGGCTGCGCGAAACGAATAAACCGGATACAATAAAAAAAAGGGGCATCCGGAAACTATAGAAACAAACATTTAATATTTGCAGTAAAGGAAAATCACCCACCGGCAGATCTGCTTCTTTCAGGCCATCAAAACAATGCCGGTAACACACCAGGATTATACAAATACCTCTTGCGTAGTCAATCCATGCAAGCCGGTTGCTTGCTAAAACATATCTGGCATTAAATAAATCTTTAAACAATTTCATCGGGGCTTAAAGGTTTAATGGTGGTAACCATTTGATCAACAATCGCAGGCACCGTGTGCTTGCGTTATATCATGACTCAACCAGGCAGCTATTCATAGTAATGCATACCTGCTGTGGGTTGAGTACTTTTTGGATTTTTTTGCAATGCGGCAGAACGGTCACCAGTTTTTCATAAGGGCAGCACATACAGCTGGCAAACTGCTTTACATGTCTACATTATCTTCTTCTACTTCATTCAGTACTGCGCCTATCAGTTTTTCCTTATTACTTTTTAAAAAGCGGATAGATTCTTTATCTGTTTGACGAATGACTGATTTTGCTGAAAAAACTACGATTAACGCGTCTGCGTATTTCATCAGTTCTTTGGTATCTGCATGAAAATTCAGGGATGCACCTTCCATGAGAATGTAGTCATACTTTCCGCTGATCTTAGACAGATTTTCAAGCAGGTTATTTTTAAGTAACACTTCATCAGGAGAAAAAAGACTTTCCCTGCATCCGATAATATCTACATTTGGAATTTTAGTACTGCTGTTAATACTTGCCAGTTTCTCCATACTGTTGGGTTCGCCATTCAGACTAAACTGATCAAGTAATGGCTTTGCTTCAAACTTTTCTGTAAGAGAGTTATTGGAAAAGTTGGTATCAATCAGTAAGACTTTCTTTTTAGTAAGACTAAAACTATTTGCCAGCGATTCTATGATGGTTGATTTACCTTCCTGTGGTTTGGTGCTGGTGAATAAGATTATTTTTTTGCCACTTGTTTCAATTTCATAACGGAGTTTCCGTAAGTTCTCTACATAGTCAAAATCTTTATCTGCCTTTGTTTCTTCATTTATTGTAAAGTAATCTTCAATCACTTTATTTTTGAGATCAATCTTATTTACAACAGACAGTAACTTAAGGTTAACTACTTTATTGAATATTGAAGGGGCCCTTACAGACTGATCCAGAAAATCCATAATAATAATCCATAACGATGAAAGCATCAGTGCCGCAAGTGCGCCTACAGCAATAATTACCTTGCGGCCGGAGTGTTCGGGCTTAATGGCGGGCTGCCCTTTAAGCGTTTGTTTAAAATTTATTTCCGGCGCTACATTGATATTCTCTGCATTCTGGAGAACCCCGGTCATTTGTTCATATTGTTTGGTGGCCAAATCTATATCTGCCTGCATACGGCCTACTATTACATCAGCACCGGCACCATTGGTTGCAAGAGAACTGTATGTTTTTACACCAGCCTCCAGAGAGGCAATCGTGATCTTCTGGGCATCTATATTATTCAGCAGCGTAATTTTCTGCGATTCAAGATCTTCTTTCTTTTTTCTTTTGTCAGCTTTATCTGTATTGACTGAATAACCGGGTCTAATCTGGTTAATCCTGTTTTGATTAGCAGTAATCTGTGCCTGTATAGTTGCATCTGTACCACCTTTTTTTGTTAACTCAGCTGCCAGGTCCCCATTTTCACGTTGCAATTTTATCAGTTCAGTATTGTTAACGGATGTATTATCGGGGCTGTTGTTAAGCACCTCTAAATTTTGGTTTACAGAACGCAAATCTGCCTGCAGGCTATTAAGCTTGGTCTTCTCTGTAGATAATTGCGCCTGCTGATCCTGTGCCATGGCAAGTGCTGCCACGCTTCTGTCTGCAATATTGGGAGAGTTAAATGATTTTTTATATTCAGAAAGATGGTTTGTTTTATCATCAATTTCTTTTTTCTTCCTGGCTGCCAGGGTATCCAGCTTGTCGGTAGATTCTACTGTTCTGGTATCATTGATTGAATTAAAAAAAGAAATAAATTCTTTTCCGATAGTGTTTACTACAAACGCAGACATCTCGGGATTTTCAGACTTATAAATGATGTTCAGGTAATCGGTACCTGTTACCCGGTCTACTGTCAGCTGATCAAGTATTGATTCATTGTCATACTGGTAGAGCAGTATCAGCTCATACACTTTATTCTCTTCTGCGTCGTAGGCTTTCAGTATTTCTTTCCTGGCTTGTTTTTCCAGTAAAATTTGTTTGGCTTTTTCTAAGTTAACCTGTGTATATTCTTTCTTGCTTTTTTCTTTAGCCGATAAGGTTGTATATGGCATTTTATTGGTGAGATCATGCAGCATTAAATCATAGGAAACCATGCATATTACCACTGGTGATTTAAAAGTTTCTATAACATTTTTGAACCGCTGGTCAATTTCAAAAACATTCAGGCCTTCATCTGTGGTCATTTTTATCTGTTGCTTCATGGTAAAACCCGTGGAATAGGTTGCCGCAGACATGTACATATTTTTTTTAGTAAATGTAAAAAGCAGGGCGGCGCAAAGACCAGCAACAGAGCAAATAATAATTACCCATTTTTTACGTAGAAGGGCATTAATAAAAAACATTAAATCCATAGAATAATTTTTTTTGCAGTTTCAGAAATTAAAAATGGTTTAGAAAAACTGCTTTTTTTCAGACGAGGGCAAATTAATCAAAAAAACAGAAACTGTTTGGTGAAGTCCTCTCTTTGGTCTGCGCAGTTTTTTAAAGCCAGTTGTTTACAAATTAATAATTGGTAGCACATAAAGCTGTTACAAGGATGGCCTTACATCAACAGCATGTTGTATTTCAAAAGGATGGATTTTGGTTTAATTTTATTTGTGTTACTATTGAGCGTGTAAAAGCAATCTGTAATTGTTCGTTATCAAAAATTACCGATTTTTGATTTTTAAAGACTGCCAGGTTATATTGGAGACATGCGACAGGTTACTGCTGATAGTTTCAGCTAACAGTTTGATCCCGGGTACTTTCAATGCGGATAGTGAAAGATAGAGTGTTTGGATGGGACAAAAATAATATTATTTTTCTATTCCGGAAATAAAACAAACATTCGTTCGTGTAAAAAAACGGCTGGCTGAATCCGGATTGGAAACTTTACAGGAGCGTACTAATACTTATTTAAAAGCGTTTACGTGGCGTCTGCCAAAAAAAGACAATAATGGCTATAAAAATACTTTTTTGGGTTTTTCTCTTTATTGTTCTTTACACTTACCTGGGTTACGGAATACTAATATGGCTTCTGAACCGTATTAAAAGTTATTTTAGCAAGACTCCCGTGACTACAGCTTCAGTAGATTTTGAGCCGCCGGTTGCCTTAATAATAGCGGCCTACAACGAAGAAGATTATATAGAGGACAAAATCAAAAATACCCTGTCTTTAAATTATCCTGAAGGCAAACTGGTTGTCTACTTTGTTACCGATGGGTCAAATGATAATACCCCGCTTATTATTAAGCAGTATCCAAAGTTCACTTTATTGCACCTGCCTGCGCGCAATGGCAAAGCTGCTGCCATGAACAGGGCTATGAAGTTTATTAAAGAACCCTATGTTATTTTCTGTGATGCCAATACGGTTTTGAACAAAGACTGCGTAAGGGAAATAGTGAAATATTATGCAGATCCTGCTGTGGGGGCTGTAGCCGGAGAGAAAAAAATTTACCAGCCGTTAAATACAAAAGCAGCATCAGCAGGAGAGGGACTTTACTGGAAATACGAGTCATTTTTAAAAAAGCAGGATTCCGATTTTTATACGGTAGTAGGCGCTGCCGGGGAGCTTTTTTCTGTACGTACAGATCTTTACCAGCCGATAGAAGAAGGCGTACTGATAGAGGATTTTGTATTGTCGTTGCGGATTGCCCAAAATGGATATGTCGTAAAATATGCGCCCGGAGCCTACGCTGTAGAGTCCAGTTCCGCATCAATAAAAGACGAGCAGAAAAGAAAAATAAGAATCAGTGCCGGGGGATTTCAGGCCATGTATATGCTCCGGGAATTATTAAATATTTTCAAGTATGGAAGGCTGTCGTTTCAGTATATATCCCACCGGGTACTCCGGTGGTCTGTAACGCCTGTTTGCCTTTTACTGCTGCTGCCATTAAATATTATTTTAACTGCACTGCGCGCAGGGCTGTTATATGATATTCTTCTTGTAATGCAGCTTTTCTTCTACTTATCCGGTCTCATGGGCTGGTTCTTTGCAAACAGAAACATAAAAATAAAGGCACTTTATGTACCTTATTATTTTTTGTTTATGAATATATCTGTCCTTTGGGGGTTTAAGCGCTTTTTAAAAGGTCAACAATCCGTTTTGTGGGAAAAAGCAGCCCGGGAAAAGGCGGTATGATGAAAATTACCACTTAGTGGGTATTGCTGGTTGTTTAATAAGGAGTAGTTTTGCTCTAATAATAAGAATTAATGAGTACCTATTTGATTTGTTGATTTTTGTTGTTATTTTTACCCGGTAGTTAAGTACATATCATGTTTTTTATATTTGTTTAACTATTCTAATCGACTTCTATATATCCTGCGAAGGTCCGCTAAACCTGACTTATTTTTTAGGTTAATCCAACCATCTTTCCTTAGATCGCGTCAATCTTTTAATCCGTTTTCCATTACCTATTTATTACCCTACCCTACATCCAATTGCAGCCTACTGAAAAATTGAGTTTCTTAAAACTTAATTATTCAAAAGAATGAAAAAAAAGATTTTAGCAATTGACGAAAGTAAAGCTATCAGGTTTTTATTGCAGACAGTGCTGGGACAGAAGCACCAGGTGATAACAGCGGCTGATGGATGTTCTGCATTATACTGGCTTTCAAAAAGAAACTTGCCGGACGTTATAATTATAGATCCCCAGTTGCCTGATATGCAGGATTGGGAATTGTTAGAACATTTAAAGTCCAGTGGTTTATATGGACATATTCCCATCATTGTACTTTCTTCCTTAAATGTTAAAGAGACAGAACAAAGATGTAAAGAATTAGGAATTACAAAATCTTTTCAACAGCCATTTAATCCGGTTGAATTGGAACGTGCTATAGAAGAGTTGCTTAAATATGAAAATAAGAATGCCAGTACTGTTTTAAAAGCGGTATAAACGATGACCCGGACCCTGAAAACTAAAAATCCCTTAAATCAAAATCTTACCTGAATGGAACTTGTTTACTCACCCAAAGCCGGAAGTACAGAGAAAAAGTATAGACATTATACTGTTAACTCATTTGTAGAAAAAGAACTGGTTGCCGATAGGAAAAAAGAATTTTTCTATATTGGCAAGGATTCTTTTATCATAGATAACCTGGTTCATTCATTTGAAAGTGGTTATGCCGCTGAAAATGTTGAAAAGGCTATTTCTATTCTTACAAAAGTTACTGAAAAGAGAAATATTTATCCGGACGTAATACTGGCAGACGCTTCTGTTGGTGCTTCTTCACTTAATCTTTTTTACAAATTTTTATCAGGCAGCAAAGCACTTGCTGGCATTCCGTTTTTAATTGACGCTTCCAATGCAAATGCAAGGGAATTAAACGATTTGCGTAAACTCTCCTTTGTTGATGAGATTATATGCATGCATCAGCAATCAGACAAATTACTTTCAAAAATCCGTTTCATAAAAAAGATAAAAGATTCAAACAATATAAAATTACTGCAGGATAATATTAAGCAGTCGGCAGATACCAAGTATGTAAACAATGATTTTTTCAAAAGATGTTTTGATGTGGTGGTTGCTTCAGTTGTTTTATTGATGCTGAGCCCGGTATTCCTTCTTATCGCCCTGGCAATAAGCCTGGAATCGAAAGGCCCGGTATTGTATGTAGCTAAAAGGGCCGGACGCGGTTACCGTGTATTTGATTTTTTCAAGTTTCGTACAATGGAAGCCGGTGCTGATAAAAAAGTTGACCAGCTTTCTCATCTTAATCAATATAGCTCCTCAGCTGAAAGCGGACCAGTATTTTTTAAAGTAAATAATGACCCCCGTATCACAAAAGTGGGTGCTTTCTTAAGAAATACAAGTTTAGACGAATTGCCACAGTTTATTAATGTGCTGTTTGGTGATATGTCACTGGTAGGCAACCGTCCATTACCATTGTATGAGGCTGAAACACTGACTACAGATGTATGGGCAGCCCGTTTTATGGCACCTGCAGGCATTACAGGTCTCTGGCAGATTAAGAAACGTGGCCAGGATGATATGTCTGTTGAGGAAAGAATTGGGCTTGACATAGATTATGCAAATAAGTACAGCTTTATGTATGATCTGTGGATTATGGCCAATACACCCACTGCCCTTATTCAGAAGTCAAGTGTATAAGCGCTTCTTTTAATTCTGCCGCAAAAAAGATGATACCCATGCCCGGTGCAGAACCGCTTATTTCAATCATTACGTTGAACTATAACCAGCCGGCTGTAACCTGCGAATTTCTTGAATCTTCACGTAAACTTAATTACAATAACTACGAGATTCTGGTGTGTGATATGGCCTCGGAAGTAGATCCCACCCCCCTTATCGCGGCTGGCAATTATCCAAAAACAAAGATCTTACTAAGTAAAAAAAACCTCGGCTTTGCCGGAGGTAACAACTGGGGCATGCGCCAGGCCAAAGGAGATTTTATTTTCATTGTTAATAATGACACAGAGGTGACCCCTGATTTACTGAATTCTTTACTGGAGCCATTTTACAGGGATAATTCAATAGGGGTAACAAGTCCCAAAATAAAATTCTTTTTTCAGCCTGAAATAATTCAATATGCCGGGTTTAACCCAATGAACCACTTTACAGGCAGAACTTCTACTATAGGAGAAATGCAGGTAGATAAAGGGCAATATGATACACCAGGTGAAACTTTTGGCGCACATGGTTGTGCCATGATGGTAAAAAAAGAAGTAATAGAGAAAGTGGGTATGTTTCCCGAGCGTTTCTTTCTTTATTATGAAGAATGGGACTGGTCGGCCCGTATACGCAAAGCAGGGTATAAAATATGGTATACAGCAAATGCAACTATTTATCATAAAGAATCTATGTCCGTTGGAAAAAAAAATCCGATGAAAGTATTTTATCACACACGGAACAGGATTCTTTACATGCGCCGCAATACAAAATGGTACGAACAGATAGTGTTTTTTGTATTTTTCATTTTCTTTGTTATTCCAAAATATCTCATTGATTATTTTCGTAAAGGAGAGTTTGTGCAAATGAGAAATTTTTTTAGGGGATTTATATGGAACCTGTATTCATCTAAATATTCAAAAGTGTAGTTGCCGGTTCATACACTTTAATTTTTTATTTCAATAGTCGTTGTAGCTGCATCATGGTTATTAAGTTATTGTTTTGTCTGCTGTTTATTTACCTGGCAATAAGTATTATTTATTTGCTGGTAATTGCCATTGCAGGCAGGTTTGGTAAATTACCTGCTTACCATCTCAGCGTTTTCAAAAAAAGAATTGCCGTTATTATCCCTTCATATAAAGAAGATGCAGTTATTATTGATACTGCCTGTAAAGCAGCTGCACATAATTACCCGGCAGACAAGTACCAGGTTATAGTAGTAGCAGATAAATTGCAACCTGAAACAATAGTCCGGTTACGGCAGATACCAGTAACAGTGCTCGAAGCGGACGTAAGCATGAAATCGCGATCAGTACACGCAGCTTTGCATTTTCTGGATGCAGATAATTTTGATATTGCAATGATACTGGATGCAGACAATGTAATGGATGAAAATTGCCTGGAAAAGATCAATGATGCTTTTCATCATGGGTGCATCGCTGTACAATGTCACCGTACAGCAAAAAACCAGCAAACATCTGTTGCACTGCTTGATGCGATAAGTGAAGAAATTAATATAAACCTTTTCCGGAGAGGGCCCGCTGTACTGGGGATTTCCGCTGCTCCAATAGGATCCGGAATGGCTTTTACATTTAACCTGCTAAAGCAAATTTTTAGTGTAGAGCATATACTTACTAATCCGGGTGAAGACAGAGAAATAGATATGCAATTAATGAAGCATAAAATTTTTATGCATTTTATTGATGATGCTTATGTCTTTGATGAGAAAGTTTCAAACCCCGCTGTTTTTGAAAAACAAAGGGTAAGATGGCTGGAAGCACAATTAAACCATTTAAAACGTTTTTTTGATGCTGAAATGAAAGATTCGCCAAAAACACTGACTTATTTCGTTAAGTTTTTTCAAAATCTGCTTTTACCCAGGTTGTTGCTTATTATGGTGTTGGGTCTTATCTTTATTTTACTGGCATTTCAATGGCTTTTTTCATTCAATATTGTAATGCCTCCTTCTATCTATTGGTTTTCAATGATTATGACCTATGCGCTGGTTTTAATTTTATCTGTTCCCCGCAGATTTTATGCTTTCAATACCCTAAAGGCTATTATACAAGTTCCTGTATTAATGATTGCCATGCTGAGAGCCATCCTGAAAATGAAATCAGGCCGGAAAGAATTTCTTCATACTCCCAAGGTATTTAAACCCTGATTTCCAGATATTTTTCCACAAGTTTATTCACATGCCTAAAATGTGGATTTTTGGCCTTTATTTTGTTCACTTCACCCATCCCCTATAAAAGCGTTTAAACATTGACTGCCCTCTTTTTAAACCCCGGGAGACCCCAGGTTTAATATTCATACTTAGTTCAAGCACTTACCTCTTAGAAATCAGTAAACATATTAGCTTATGGCTAAATGTTAATGTAAAAATCGTAACTGGTTAAAATCTATCTGATTACAAATGGTTAAGACTTTTTATTTTGCTAATGCAACGTTTTTGGTAAGGAATTTGCTCTGTAAATTCCTGAAATTTTATAATCCAAATCATCCTAACCCGAAAACCATTTTCTTATGAAGGTTAAACTCTACTTCCTGCAGAGAAGATCTTTGTTTCTCTTATTGTTATTCGTTATTCAGTCTTCAGTTTTATTCTCCCAACAGGTGGCGAAAACCATTCCTTACCCGGCATCGCCAGATGGGGTTATTGGTTTTTTGCAATTTACCCCTTCAGATTATGGCAGTCAGAAACATCCGTTAATTATATTTTTACATGGTATTGGTGAAAGAGGTAATGGTACTTCCCAGATTAATAGTGTTGCAGCCAATGCCATTCCACTTTTTTGCTCACGCGGCGCCAGTATGCGTTTTACCGTAGCAGGTCAAACATCATCATTTGTAGTATTGTCACCGCAGTTAAGCACGCAGTATGGTTATTGGCCCACTTATTATGTAAAGGAAATGATCAAATATGCAAAAGCGAATTTGCAAATAGACCCTGACCGCATTTATATTACGGGGCTGAGTCTTGGTGGCGGTGGTACCTGGAGATCGATAACAGAAACAGATACACAAAATTTTGATTTTACATTTGATGCGGGTATTGCAGCAGCAGCACCCGTTTGTGGTACCCAGGAAATGAATGATGGGTATTTTTGTAAAACCGTTGGCGATAATCATTTACCCATATGGGCTTTTCATTGTATTGACGATGGTACAGTAAGTGTTAATGCTACTTATCATGGTGAAATAGTTTCAAAAAATTGCGGCGTTACACCCGCATCCATATTTACTTATTACCAGAGCGGCGGTCACGGCGGCGCCTGGATAAATGCATTCGATACCGGCCACATTACCAGGACAGTAAGCGGGGGTGGAAGTTTCACCGCTAATCCAAATATGTACGAATGGTTTTTAAGTCATTCACGTAATGTTAGTGGTAATACACCACCAGTAGCCAATGCCGGTACCACGCAAACAATTAGCCTTCCACTAAGTATAATTACATTGACAGGCACTGGAACAGGCACCAATGGCGCTACCATATCCTCGTATTCATGGGCAAAAATCAGTGGTCCTGCAGCTGGCACTATAAGTGTTCCTCTTTTGAATACAACGCTTGTAACAGGCCTGGTGCAGGGAACCTATGTTTTCGCACTTACTGTAACTGATAATCATGGATTATCCAGTAATTCAAATGTAACTATAACAGTCAACCCGTTATTTAACCAGTCACCTGTTGCAAATGCAGGCGGCAATATCAATATTACTTTACCAACAAATAACAGCACTTTAAACGGAAGTGCATCCAGTGATCCTGATGGAACAATTGCTTCTTATGCATGGACCAAAACAAGCGGCCCGGCTTCATTCAATATTGCAAATGCAGGCGCTGCCACTACAACGTTGAACAATCTTACCCAGGGCGTTTATGTATTCACACTGAAGGTTACAGACAATGCAGGCGCTACTAATTCATCAACAGTAACAGTAACTGTAAATGCCGCCGCCAACCAGTCGCCGGTGGCCAATGCAGGAAGTAACATTAGCATTACATTACCCGCTAATAATACCACATTAAACGGCAGTGCATCCAGTGATCCTGACGGAACGATAGCTACATATGCGTGGAGCAAAACCAGCGGCCCTGCATCATTCAATATTGTTAATGCAGGCGCAGCTACTACAGCATTAAATAATCTTACGCAGGGTGTATATGTGTTCACATTACAGGTTACGGACAATGCGGGTGCTACTAATTCATCAACGGTAACGGTAACAGTAAATGCAGCAGCCAACCAGTCGCCGGTGGCCAATGCAGGAAGTAACATTAGCATTACATTACCCGCTAATAATACCACATTAAACGGCAGTGCATCCAGTGATCCTGACGGAACGGTAGCCACTTATTTATGGAGCAAAACCAGTGGTCCTGCATCATTCAATATTGTAAGTACAGGCGCAGCCACTACCACATTAAATAACCTTGTACAGGGTGTATATGTGTTTAATCTTCAGGTTACCGACAATGCAGGTGCCACCAATTCGTCTATTGTAACAGTAACTGTAAATGCGGCGCCATTGCCTGCCAACCAATCTCCGGTTGCCAATGCAGGAAACAATTCAAATATTACATTACCTGCTAATAATACCACATTAAACGGAAGTGCATCCAGTGATCCTGACGGAACGATAGCTACATATGCGTGGAGCAAAACCAGTGGTCCTGCATCATTCAATATTGTGAATGCAGGCGCCGCCACTACCGCATTAAATAACCTTGTCCAGGGTGTATATGTGTTTAACCTTCAGGTTACCGACAACGCGGGTGCCACTAATTCATCAACGGTAACCGTAACTGTAAATGCAGCAGTTGCACCACC
>JBDSOC010000035.1:0-34071 GCA_039915085.1 Chitinophagaceae bacterium | reverse complement strand
CCCAGATCACGAGTGTTTCATCCAGTAAACCTCTTTGTTTAAGATCCGTAATCAATGCAGCGGATGCCTGGTCAGCGTCTTTGCATTGTCCTTTTATCTGCCCGGGTAAACTATCATGCGCATCCCAACCCTGGTGGTACAACTGCACAAAGCGAACGCCGTTTTCAGAAAGCTTTCTTGCCAGCAAACAATTGGCAGCAAAAGTGCCGGGCACCATGCATTCTGGACCATATAATTTTATAATTGATTCTGGCTCTTTTGATAAATCAGTTACTTCCGGAACAGCAGTCTGCATGCGATAAGCCAGTTCATACTGCTGCACCTTTGCGTTGATCTCCGGATCACCAAACGATTCATAAGACTGCTGGTTCAGGGAAGCAATTTTGTCCAGCATCAATCTCCTGTCTGACTTGGTTACGCTTTCAGGATCGTTTAGATACAGTACCGGGTTCTCGCCGCTGCTGAACTGTACGCCCTGGTGCACTGAATCTAAAAAACCGTTACTCCACAATTTAGAATACACGCCCTGGCCGTTACCTTTTCCTTTGGATAACAGCACACAGAATGCAGGAAGATTTTTATTCTCGCTTCCCAGGCCATAACTCAGCCACGAACCCATACTGGGGCGATTGCCCACCTGTGCCCCTGTTTGAAAAAAAGTAAGTGCCGGATCATGATTAATGGCTTCGGTGTACATGCTTTTTATAAAACATATATCATCCACAGCTTTGGCTGTGTAAGGTAATAATTCGCTTATCCATGCCCGTGACTGTCCATACTGATTAAACTGGAACTTGGTACCAGCCAGGGGAAATTTTTTCTGATCAGCTGTCATACCTGTTAACCGTTGTCCCTTGCGTATGGAATCGGGCAGGTCTTCACCAAACATTTCCTGCAGCTTGGGTTTATAATCAAACAGATCCAGCTGGGAGGGGGCGCCATTCTGAAAAAGATAAATAATCCTCTTTGCTTTGGGTGCAAAATGTGGCAGACCGGTCATCAGCATTTTTTCATCGGCGCTGCTGAATAAATCAGGTATCATTAATGAGCCGAGTGCCACACTACCCACGCCCAGGCTTAACCGCGATAAAAACCGGCGGCGGTTCATGTTCAGGTGTCTCTCAAGTATTTCTTTTTCCATAATCAGGTTTTAGTAATACTCTCTTCCAGGTTATAAATAGCTTCAATTGTTTTCATCAGTGCCGCCATGCTATTGGTATCCGGGTTAAGCGGCATTTTATATTCACCAGTTTTAATGGTGCCTGCTGCATCTAATTTTTTTTGTGTGAACTGATCAAATTGTTCTTTATAATAACCCTGCAGTATACTCAATTCTTTTGCAGACGCAGTACGGCAAACAATCATGCGGAATGCTTTTGCAATCTTTTGATCATTCCCGGTCTTCTCTGTCTGTAAGTTTTGTGCCAGCACCCTGGAAGCTTCCAGTACCGTTGGGTCGTTCAGCATCATCAGTGCCTGCAATGGTGTATTCGTTTTTAATCTTTTTACTTCACACTGGTCGCGGTTGCTGGCATCGAACAACCCCATTGAGGGTGGCGGTACCGTTAGTTTAATAAAAGTATATAGCCCCCTGCGGTACAACGAGTCGCCATGATCCTGCTTATAAGTTGCCAGTACCCCACGGCCGGAGGTAGCCGATTCCCAAAGGCCCTTTGGCTGATATGGTTTTACACTCGGTCCGCCAATTGTTTTTACCAGCAGGCCACTGCTGGCCAGTACCATATCACGTACAAATTCTGCCGGCAACCGAAGGCGCGTTCCTCTCGACAAATAAACATTTTCCGGATCTTTTTTTAATTTGTCTTCCGGTGTTTTTGCAGATTGCCGGTAGGTGGCAGACATCACTATTTGTTTTATCAGCCGTTTTATGTTCCATCCATTTTCCATAAAATCAACGGCCAGCCAGTCAAGCAATGCCGGGTGCGATGGCAGCTCCCCCTGCATACCAAAATCACCGGTGGTTTTAATGATACCCCGTCCAAATAGTTCCTGCCAGAGCTGGTTTACAAATACCCGTGCTGTTAATGGATTGTTTTTATCTGTTGTCCATTCTGCCAGCCCTTCGCGGTTTCGTTTAAAACGTGTGGTATCAAATTTCATTACTGCGTTAATGGCTGCCGGTTGTACTTCATCACCCGGCGCATTGTACACACCACGGTTAAGTACAAATGTTTTCCGGAGCGTATCCCTTTCGCCCATTACCGAAACAGTTAAAGTATCCCTGTCTGTTTTATTAATAAATGAAAGTGCGGTTCTTACATCGGTATCACTCAGCTTAAGCAATGGCGCCTTTGCAGGTTTAGAAACACTTACATCACCTTCAAACCCCAGTTCTTTTGTATTATTGAAAAAAGCCAGCAGGCGATAATAATCTTTCTGCGAAAAAGGATCGTATTTATGATCATGGCACTGGGCGCATTCAATGGTAACCCCCAATATGCCTTTTCCGAATGTTTTTGTTTTATCCAGTAAATACTCAATACGGTATTCTTCAGGTATTACCCCGCCTTCTTCTGTGTATTTATGATTGCGGAAAAAACCGGTTGCCAGTATCTGTTCATTACTTGCATTGGGCAGCATATCGCCTGCAACCTGCCAGGTAATAAATTTGTCGTAAGGCAGATTGGTATTAAAAGCGTGTATCACCCAATCGCGCCATGGCCATTGTGTGCGTATATTATCGTCCTGGTAACCATAGCTGTCTGAATAACGCGCTACATCCATCCAGTGTACGGCCATTTTTTCTCCGTACTGGGGCATTTGCAAAAGTTCATCCACAATTTTCTCATACGCACCGGCGCTTTTATCTGCCATAAACCTATCCATCATTTCAATGGATGGCGGTAAGCCGGTAATGTCAAAGGAGGCTCTTTTCAGTAACCGTTCTTTGTCTGCTTCTTCGTTGGGCTGCAGACCGGTTTGCTCCATCTTGTTTAGAACGAAAAAATCAATTTCGTTTTTTGGCCAGGCCTTATCATTTACTTCCGGGGGAGATGATTTTTTAGGAGGCGTAAAAGCCCAGTGTGTTTCATAACGGGCACCTTGTTTAATCCATTTTTCAAAAAGGCTTATTTCGTATTTGGTTAATACACCCAGGTGCGCCTCAACCGGCGGCATCATAAAAGAAGTATCATCAGAGGAGATTCTTTTGTACAATTCAGACGCTTCCGGGTTGCCGGGTACAAGGGCAAACGCACCCTTGGTTTCTTTCAGGGGGGCATAGGCACTATCTGCAATATCAAGCCGCAATCCTGCCTCGCGTTTGTTGGCATCCGGACCATGGCACTTGAAACACTTATCAGAAAGTACCGGGCGAATTTGAAAATTATAGCTGACTACTTTTGGTAAAGCATGACCATCACTACCAGCTTTGTTATTAAAGCAAGAGACCGCGGTAGCAACCATAACCAGCAAAAGCAGGACAACTGTTAGAATCCTGTATTTCATATGTTTTATAAGAGCATTAAAGTTAAGAAAAAAGCAGCCCGCTATGCATTTGATTTTCACTTATATGCATTAAAATTAAAAAGGCGACCGCCAGGGTCGCCTTTAAAGTGTAATGATTTATTTATCAGCTTATTGTTTGATAAGCTTGATGGTCTTATTAAACGATCCCTGCCTGATGGTTAATAAGTAAACGCCGGGTTTGTAAGATGCAGCATCTATTGGCACAATTCCTCTTGTTTGAGAGATACGTTTATCCAGTAATTTTCTGCCGTCTATACTAAACAGTTGCAGGTCTATTTGTTGCTGATCTGCCAGCGCCAGGTAAACCCTGAATGTACTGGTAGAAGGATTTGGATATACATCTGCAATCATTGGTTTAATAATGACTTCCCCGGTTGCATCTTCACCGCCCATTACCCTTTCTGATGAATTACTGCAGCGGTCCTTACTGCTGTTCTCTATGTCAATGCGGGTAAATCCAAAGTTATCATCCCAGTCAAGTATAACGATATTGGGTACCTGAAAATTTCCCAGGTTGAGGGTGTTGGAAGAAAAATTGCTTTCTCCCGGCGGAGCGGTAATACTGCCATGCTGGTTTGAACCCAGCAGCAGCCAGTGCGCTTCAACTTCAAAAGGATTGGGATTGGTTATTTTCCAGTTACGGCTGGTGGAAGGATTATCAGAACAAATGGCTTTCAGCTTAAGGTCTTTGATGTATAAATTCGGAAATTTAACAGCACCCACTGCCGCATCTGCTTTTATTAAACCGTAACCAGTATTAAAATCAAATCCTTTATCAAACCCGGTTGTGTAGATATTATCCATATCCACCGTGTTGGCAGATAAAACACCTTTTATCTGGGCGGGTGTAAGGTTGTTTAATTTTTCTGCTTCAATCATTAAAGCAGCTACACCGGCTGCATGCGGTGCGGCAGCCGAGGTTCCAAAAAAGTTAGGCGACAAATCTGCATCCTGCGGAATATCTCCATCACCAAAAGGATCAAAGAAAGAAGTATTGCCGCCATCGGGTGCAGTGATTTCTGGTTTTTTTCTTACTACCGGCGCTATGCGGTTACCGGCAACATCAAAATAATTAGCTACGCCACCCAGTGATGAGTACCAGTCTATTTTTGGTGTATCAACACCATAGGCTGGTGTATTTAAATAGAAAGCTGCGCCGGTAGCAATAGCACCTGCGGCTTTTGCATGACCTACAACTGTTGGCGCCAATATACCGGGTATAGGATTTGTGGTTAAATAAAACTGCGAATTACCATACATAATATATTTCAGGCGAGATACATCGGGACCGGAATATTTAAAGATGGTTAGAAAGAATGTATTATTGGCGGTGTTGTTATCAAAGCCAAAAATTTCTACCGGATCGCCGTTACCTATATTGTCTGAAAAACTTCCGGCCACAATATTTCCATAAATATCTGTCAGAAAAATATCGAAATCGGATTCAGCCCCCGCCCCACCGGCTGAAAATGTGGGCTGATCCCACTGAAAAGAAAGTACAAAAGATCCGCCCAAAGGAACATATATTGGCTGAAAATAACGTGGCGCAGTACCCGGTGCACTGAAATTATGTGCAGTTCCAAAATCCGGCCCAAAAACTTCTGCTGTTGTAGCCCGGTAATCACTTTCATAAGAATTATTGTAATCGTTGCCAGCAGATGAAAAATAGGTTACGCCTTTTTTCTTTGCCAGGTCAACTGATTGTGCCACTATACCATCCTGGAAAAACGGTTCATCATAATAAAAAATATCATCTGCAATTACTTTACATCCTTTTTGTGCCAGATCCTGTATTCCCTGTGCAAAATCAGCTTCACCCAAATAAGCTGTATGAAAAGCAATTTCTGCTCCGGGTGCCACATCATGCACTATCTCTGCCATGCCACGGCCTTCATCAGTGCCGGTACCATCATCCAGGTCTTCCAGTACATCTACCGGTTTTTTAAAATTGAATGGATTGCCCGGTCCTGGTAATTCACCATTTATCACCCCGGCAGCTGCGGTTCCAAGATTATCATAACTGTCTGAAAGAATACCCACTTTTACGCCCTTCCCGTTTACATTGTATTTTTTTCTTGCGAGATAAGAACGCTGGGCCGTATCACCCTGGCTTACTACCGGTACCGGCTTACCTCCATATATGGTTGTATTGCATTGCTGCATAAATACTGTTCCCGACTTTGACTGGTGCATTGGCTTATACGCTGGCTTTGCAAATTTTATGCTATTGATTGCCGTTAGTTTTGGCAATGCATTAATTGGAATGATGCCTGAAATAACGCGGCCATATACACCTGTGATTTTTAACCCTGCTTGTTGCAATGCTGTTTTGGTGGCCGGCATGTCATCCTTTACGGTAATATCTACAACAATGGCATCACCTTTTATCTGCAGGTATTTTTCAAGTGCATCAGGCACAATGGGCTTATCGCCGGGTCTCTGCGCTTTTCTGTTTGCAGTATTATTATACAGCTTTTCTAATACCGGGCTTAATTTTGAAGAAGATTTTTGAACAGTGGGTTGTTGTGGTGCAGTATTAAAAGAAGGATCTCCTTTTATTTGTGCATGTAAAGTTGCGCTTAATAAAATAGCGATACCGGCACTGGCAGTGCTAAGTAGAAATTTTCTCATAAATAAGTATTTTCTGGTTAATGAAATAAATTACCCGGAGGGTTATACAGTTATGGGGAGGGGAATGGTGCGGTTAAGCACTTGCCTTTACATAGGAAGGCTGGATTGTTATACTATACCAATTTAGTATAATTTCCAATAGCAACAATATTATTAATGCTGATTCCTGTATTACATTTAAAAATACCCACAAGCCTTTTTATTTAAGTAAAGCGAGTACCGCAAAGCTTGCCAGCCAGTGCTCACCACCGTAATTTCCGCTAACTACATTGGGCAATGCGGTTTGTAAATGCATGATGGCGGCATGCTGTAACAATTTTTTTCTTGGATCTTTTGCGGGTAGTGCAGCTGCTATACTGCGCATGCACCAGCTTCTGCTAAAACATAAACCATCCAGGTGAACTATCTGCAGATCATTGCGGTCAGACACCACCGGTAGACGCGTAAGATGCTTCATACCTTGCAGAGACATATAGTGGTTGAGCCACCCGGTAAAAGCTGCAGCCGGTAATATTCTTCTCATCAGATCTGCTTCTTCCAGGCTTGGAGAAAGAAAATCACTTCCATCGGGTTCCCATAAAGATGGTGCATTTTTATCGTTGCCATAAATGCGTTTGGCCGATTCAATTATCATTTTTTCAAAAGCATCGTTTTGTAATGTTTTTGCATACTCCAGGGCAAACACCAGCCCAAAAGCAGTATTGGGATGTGTGCCCGTACGGTTGGGGTAAGTCTGTTTGGGAAGAAATTCCGTCCACAATGAAATAATTTTTTGTGTGAGCGGCTGCAGCACAGTATGCCAGCGTTTTGCATCTTCATCGTTCCAGGTATACAGTTCTTCATCCAGCTTCAGTAACCATGCCCATCCATATGTACGCTCCCATCCTTTGGCCAGCGGACCGCTAAAATAATTTACTTCTGTTGTTATGTTTTCAATAGTAAAGCTGCTGTTAATAATTGTGCGTATGGCAGCTGCTTCCGGTAGTTGTGGAAACATTTTAAGTAACCGTACCAGCATCCAGTGACCGTGTACAGAAGAATGCCAGTCGAAGCAACCATAAAAAACAGGATGCAATTGCCTGGGCGCACTGGTGATTTGATCGCTGTCGCTTTGCACCGCATGACCTGTTTTATTGGGATACTGCTGTACGATACACTTCAGTGGTAACGAAGCAAGCATGGAAGCGCCTTTCTGCGTAAGTTCAAACCCACTGCTATCTTTTGTAATTTGATAAAGGTCTGTGTTCTGGGCGCTGCTTACCAGGCTCATGAAAATAATACAACTCCATACTACGTACTTCATGCTATAAATTTAAAGGAAATCAAAACCCGGCTTGTAAAATATATTTTCAGGAATATTTTGGTTTAGTGTAAAAATAGATTTTAAGTTTACTATAAGCTAACGTAGTTTTAGCGTTAATTCCCGCCATCAACTAAATGAAAACTTTTTTTGACGCTACACATGAAACGGCACTTCTTCCTGCCGGAATGTTTGAGGAATCTCTTCAACGTTATAAATTATTATCACTTACCACCAATGAAGGTATATGGGATTACAATCTGGAAACCGGTCTGACCTATTATAATAAGGGCATTTCGCGCCTGTTTGGTTACAGCAAAGAAGATATGCGCGATAATTTTATATGGTGGCGCGATAATCTTCATCCTTCTGATAAAAAAAGAGTTATTGAAAGGCTTGAAAGATTATTAAAAGGAAAAGAAAGTGCCTGGTGGGGAGAATATCTTTTTCGCTGTAAAAGCGGTGTCTATAAACTGGTACTGGAAAAGTTGTATGTGGTAAGAGACGATCGGGGAAGACCGTACCGCATAGTAGGCACGATGCAGGACCTCACAAAAATTAAACAAATAGAAAAAAAAGGAGAAGATGAAAAAATACGGCAGCAGCGTGATATAACGAAAGCTATCATGAAAGCGGAAGAGGAGGAGCGCAGGGAAATAAGCGATGAGCTGAATGAAAATATCAACCAGGTGCTGGCTACCATTAACCTGCATATTGAAGCTGTAAAAAGAGAAGCAGACAGCTATGGAAGAATGGAATGGCTGAACAACGCACAGAAGCTGCTCAGGCAATCAATAGAAAATATAAGATCCATTTCAAAGCAACTTACACCAGCCAGTCTTCCTTTTTTTGGATTGCTGCCCTCTGTTGAGGAACTTTTACAAACTGCGCATAAAAGAACCAAAATAAAATTTCACCTGAAAGCAGATACAGTTGTAGAAAAGAAAACTGATAAGGAAAAGAAATTATTGCTCTACCGCATTGTGCAATTACAGGTAAAAAACATACGCACCCATTCATCGGCTACCGGTGCACACATACAAATGCAACTGGTAAATGATAAAATAAAATTATGCATTAAGGATAATGGCGATGGCTTTGATCCTGCTAAATTGAAATTTGGATATGGCTTTTCAAGAATACTGCGTCTTACAGAGGCCTATAATGGTTCTTTCTCTGTTAAGAGCCGTCCCGGAAAAGGTTGTGTTCTGGAAGTATTATTATAAGGAATGTTTGGAACCAGGATTTGCAAAATAACTTCCTCTTTTTCCCTTAGCTCTCTATAATTCTCAGCTTCGCATAATTCAACATGATTTTTTTCTCGCCGTTCAAATCAAATTTTACGGTAGCGATGGGATTGTGTGCAGAACCTTCCATTTTGGTTACTTCTCCAAAGCCAAACTTCTGGTGTTCTACTTTCTGGCCCTCTTTTAATGCAGCGGTATCACTTGCTGCAAAATCTGCCGAAGGCTTGTGCTCTATTGTCTTATTTTGTGGTTTGGGCACCACATAAACGGGGGTGTTTTCTTTTTTCTTACCGGGCGGGGCGCCATACTTTCTTTCCGCTTCATACGCCCCGTTGGAGGAATTACTGCCATAACCACTTCCATTCATGCGTTCATACGCAGAAGAACCAAAACCAGCTGATTGATTTTTGGCGCCGCCGCCGGCAAAACTACGATCAGTATATTGCTCAGGTATTTCTCCTAAAAAACGGCTGGGGTCATTCTGCACCAGGCTGCCAAACTTATAACGGGTATTAGCATACGTAATCCATAATTTCTTTTTAGCCCTTGTTATTACAACATAAAACAGGCGGCGTTCTTCTTCCAGTTCTTCACGGGTGTTAATGCTCATGGCATTGGGAAAAAGCATTTCTTCCAGTCCCGCTGCAAACACACAGCTGAACTCCAGTCCCTTTGCTGCGTGAATGGTCATCAGTTTAACCGTATCCGCATTGGGATCTTTTTCATCTGCATCCGTTAACAAAGTTATCTGCTGCAGGTAGCTTCCCAGGCTTTTATCAACCAGTTCACCTTCTTCGTTGTCCGGACTTTCCGTCCATTCTTTTATGGAGTTCAGTAATTCCTGTATGTTTTCATACCGTTGTACACCTTCGGTACTTTTATCATTAAACAGGTCTTTTACAAAAGCAGTTTGTTTGCCAACATGCACGGCTACTTCATAAGCATTTTTTGTTTGCAGCATGCTGGCAAAACTTTTAATCATCAGCACAAAATTACCGATCGATTCAAGTGTGCCGCCTTTATAACTAAATTCTCCTGCACGGGTCAGCACTTCCCAGAAAGATATATTGTTTTCATTGGCGGCCAGTATGGCGCGGTCCACAGAAGTTTTGCCAATACCACGTGCCGGTATATTAATGATACGTTTCAAGGCTTCTTCATCTCTTGAATTAACCAGTAAACGCAGGTAAGCCACGTAATCTTTTATTTCCTTGCGCTGGTAAAAACTTATGCCGCCATAAATAGTGTAGGCGATACCCATGCGGCGCAGGCTTTCTTCAAAGGCGCGGCTTTGTGCATTGGTGCGGTAAAGAATTGCAAAATCCTTATTATTAAAATGATTGCGCAGTTTTTGTTCCTGTATAGTATCTGCCACAAATTTTCCTTCCTCATTATCCGTCATGGTGCGCACCAGCTTTATCTTTTCCCCTTCTGCATTTTCAGTAAACAGGTGTTTTTCTATCTGTCCTTTATTGTTACTGATGATCTCATTGGCAACATTGATAATATTCTGCGTGCTGCGGTAATTCTGTTCCAGCTTCACCACTTTTACATCGTCATAATCTTTCTGAAACTGTAAAATATTCTGAATGGTGGCTCCCCGGAAACTATAAATGCTTTGTGCATCATCGCCCACCACGCATACGTTTTCGTGCTGTGCACCCAGCAACTTTATAATTTCATACTGCGCCGGGTTGGTATCCTGGTACTCGTCAATTAAAATGTATTTAAACTTACGCTGGTATTTACTGAGGGCCTCCGGAAAATGCTTCAACAACTCATACATTTTTATCAGGAGGTCGTCAAAATCCATGGCGCCGTTTTTAAAACAGCGTTTGGCATAAGCATCATAGATCTGTGCAATGGCCGGCCGGTTGCTGCGCATGTCTTCCTGCTGTATATAATAATCGTTGGCATATTCTGCCGGACCAACCAAAGCGTTTTTTGCACTGGAAATCCGGTTGTATACGGTACCGGGTTTATAATGTTTGTCATCCAGGTTTAATTCATTTACTACCGCTTTTACCACACTCTTTGCGTCATCTGTATCATAAATGGTAAAACTATTGGGATAGCCCATGCGGTGTGCTTCTGATCTGAGTATACGCGCAAATACGCTGTGAAAAGTACCAATGTAAAGGTTGCGTGCGTCGGTATTGCCCAGGGCCCTCTCTACCCTTTCTTTCATTTCTTTAGCCGCCTTATTAGTAAATGTAAGTGCCAGTATATTGAATGAATCTACGCCATGCACTGCCATCAGGTGTGCAACACGTGTAGTGAGCACTTTGGTTTTACCACTGCCTGCACCTGCAATAATCATTATGGGACCATCCTTATGTAAAACTGCCTCTTTTTGCGGCTCATTTAACCCGGATAAATAATCAATCATGCCTGCAATTTACAATTAACGTGTGGCTGGTAAAGAAGTGTTGGAAAATATTTATGTGGGGTGGCAACAGGTTAAACTACAGCAGGCTTTTGTTCTTTTCAGAAACGCGAAGAAAAAAACCGGAATCTTTTGAGGTATCCCAAAAGATTCCGGTTTTTTCGTAAATATTACAAAATCTGTGGCTATTTAACGGGGCCATCCTGCGGTTTGGGTTTTGTATCATCCCCGCTGCCGGTCATTTTATTCCATAGTCCTTTTGCTTTATCAGCCAGTTCATCTATTACTTCACCAGTCTCTTCCTTCAGGTGATCAAATTCACCTTTTACATCAACCGCCTTCACTTTGCCCCAGGCACCCTCTGCTGTATCTTTTATCTGATCACCCAGTTTGCCTGCTTCATCTTTTAACTCATCGAGCTTTACGGAAGCCTGGTTTTTTAGATCGTTTAATTTCTCACTAAGAGAATTTGTAGTGTCTGACATAATGTAATGATTTAATGGTTCCGAATTGAAATACCTGCTGTTATATATAATATCACAATATAACAGCCCTTGTAATATAAACAGAAATGGACCTGGTTCTGCGAAATACGGGTATTAACAAGCCATTTAAAGCTTTATTGGATACTAAGTAAGTAAATGCCTAAGAACCTCTCTGTGAACCACCCGTTAACTTGGTGTTTCTCGTAGCTGCTTTCGTGTTGGCTTTACCCTTCGCATTCTGCGCTCCTGGTTTACTTGTTTGCTGTCCGCCTCCGGGGCGATTGTCTTTTTTGTTCTTTTTATTTGGAATCAGTGACATGGGAAATAATTTATTGATAAATGTAAACAAATTGGGCTTAATAAAGTTGCTTAAGCACTACTAGTTTTTTTAAATATCTAAAAAGAAACTAGTGCCGGGCAACGTTATGCTTTATTTATTTTTAACCGTTTGCCGGGTTTTCTTGTCCACCGTGATAATTCTGTTGCATCAAACATCAAAACCAATTCACCGTTTTCTAATTTGTAATTGTTAGTATGCAGCAGGCTCCTGATAAAAGCAGTTTCATCATAGCCGGTGCATAACATTTTGGTAGTAATAATATTTTGGTTAAAAACGAAGCTGGTGTCTGTTTTTTGAAAACTGCCGCGCATATTATTACAGCCTGTATTGCCGGTAAAAGTTCTGGCAGGTAAATTTATTTGCAGCTCAGGAATTTTACCGGTGGCTGTATCCGAAGCAAGCAATGGCTGCAGATACCATTGACCATTCAGGGTTGCAGTATCAGCGTTTCCTTTTATTACTGTTTGAATCATTGACGCAGCAGAAACATTGTGTTTAACTATTTTCTTTGTATTACCCGCGCACAATACATGTATTGCGGCCAGGAAAAATAATATTTTCATATACATTGTTTTAATCCCACTCTGTAATAGAAAAACTATGCCAATCAGCCGCTATGTAAACACGATGACCTGCTATTCTTATAAAAAAATGGTAAACTTCAGGGGTAAAAAGAAGCTTGTAATGGCCCATCCTTATTGTTGGTGGCAAGGCCGGGTTTTTCCTTTTTAATTTTAAGGCGGTACTGAAGAATGGGTTCGTGGTTATAGATAATATGCAACCATTCAATGTTATTATCCTGCACAAAAAAAGTATAATGTATCAGTTGCTTATTCTTATCTGTTGCAGAGGGTTCTGCAAAAGCAATGGACGAAATATATTTTTGCAGGCTGCTGTCAAAAGCAATGAGTGTATCTGCCGCTATTCTGCTATCCGCTTTTGGATCTGTGGTTGCAAGTACAATTTGAATCGTATCGCCTATAGCAGCTTCTATGATGCCGGCTCCGGGAGAATAAGCATTGATTTTATACTTGCTGAAAGATTTGTTTTTATATGGGCCATTAATAAACTCGCGGGGAGGTACCGGCTTTTCCATGAGGGTCCATCTTACATCATCCGGGAAATGATCTTTTATAAAATCTTCTGGTGCGGCAAGAAAATAAGTTTCATCATAACGCTTAAAAAATTCATCTCCCCGGTAGGAGGTGTAACCGCTTGCCCAGGTAAGATCCAGCAGTCGCCAGGCACTGTCAATATATACCGCATTCCAGGTATGGTTACAGCGAAAATTTAGCTGCCGGTTCAAATCTCCTTTTGCAAAACCAGTTATAATAGCGCTCCGCAAACCGGCATAATCGCAGAGGGTTTTAAATAACCGTGCATAACCATCACACACAGCCGATTTATTATTTAAAACTGTTTCTGCTACCATGTCATTGGCAGATTTCCATTTGGCCGTATCAGTAAATACAGGGCGGGCTGTATAATTATTAATGGTGATATTATTTTTTCTTACGCGATAAGAAATATGCGTGGCAATCCAGCTAAAAATGGAACGCAATTTTTCATTTTCCGTAGTGTAGTCTTTTGTTAGTGTATAAGAAAGTTCAGCGGGCGTTGCGGCTTCTATTGATTTTACCCGTTCATCAATTTCACTAAAGCTTACCTGTCTTTGCTGGGCAGAAGCAGTGTGCATGGCCAGCAACAGCAGCAAAATGAAATAGCATTTAATATTGAAAATGTAATATGTAGACACTTCACCTGTGTTCTCATGGTAATGTACGAAAAGTATGGCGTATTTGGTATACAGACGCCCTGATAAGCAGGTCGACAAAGTCTGAATACTAGGCAATGCAAACTAAGGCTACCTGGCTTTTGCCCGCTTGTATTGATCGGGCCATTCGATATTCACGCCGAGTTGTTGGGCAGCATGCAGCGGAAAATAGGGATCACGCAATAATTCACGGGCCATAATAATAAGATCTGCTTCTTCTTTTGCAAGAATGGCTTCTGCCTGCGCTGCATCTGTTATCATACCCACAGCCCCGGTTAGTATACCACTTTCTCTTTTTATTTTTTCAGCAAATGGTACCTGGTAGCCCGGACCAACGGGAATTTTTTGGGTTGTTGCCAGTCCCCCGGATGAACAATCTATCAAATCCACCCCTTTATTTTTAAGAATGGCCGCCAATTTTGACGCTTCATTTTCATTCCATCCGCCAGCCACCCAATCTGTAGCAGATATGCGCACAAACAATGGCAGATCAGCTGGCCATACCGACCGAATGGCTTCGGTAATCTCTGTTAATAAACGAATCCTGTTTTCAAAGGACCCACCGTATTCGTCGGTGCGCTGGTTGCTGATGGGCGATAAAAATTCATGGATCAGGTAACCATGTGCCCCGTGTATTTCAATCAGCTTAAACCCGGCAGATAATGCCCTTTGGGCAGCGGCTTTAAAATCAGCGATCACTTTTTTTATTCCTTCTGCAGTCAGCGCCTCCGGAACGGCATCTCCTTCATAAAATGGAATAGGGCTGGGAGCAACAGCCAGCCAGCCGCCCTCTTCTTTGCTTAATTGTTTGCTGCCTTTCCATGGCGCTGGAAAACTGGCTTTTCTGCCTGCATGCGCCAGCTGTATGCCAGCAACAGATCCTTGTTTATGAATAAATGAAGCTATCGTCTTTAGTTTATCCAGGTGTGCATTTTTCCAAATACCCAAATCATCTGGTGAAATGCGGCCTTCGGGGGATACAGCCGTGGCCTCCGTTATAATCAATGCCGCCCCGCCAACAGCGCGGCTGCCCAGGTGTACCAGGTGCCACTCATTGGCAAATCCGTCTACGGAAGAATACTCGCACATGGGCGAAACGACAATACGATTTTTAAATGTTACAGATTTTATAGTGAGCGGTGTAAATAGTTTTGCCATAGCTTATTTTGTTCTGCAAAAATGCAGTTTTGTTAATTACATACAAAGTGGTCTTTTGTTCTACCATTGAGCATGCTGCTTTTATTTGTCTGGGAGGTTGACTAAACTACCGAAGCCTGAAAGACCATGCGGACCGGGTTGCAAGAACAGCCCCGGTAGTTTATTGCGGGATGCTGCTTACCTTCGGCGCAGTTTAATTTCTTTTATGGTTAAAGTGGGTGCTTATAACAGGCTGGCAGTACAACGTATTACACAGTTTGGTGTTTTTTTAGAAGATGGCAAAGAAGGTTTGCTGCTGCCCAACCGTTTTGTACCTGCGCGTACAAAAGTGGGTGATATCGTAGAAGTTTTTGTTTACCATGATTCTGAGGATCGCATTATTGCAACCACCCAAAAGCCAACGGCTATTGCCGGTGAAATTGCCTTTCTGCAGGCAGTTACTGTCACCAACCAGGGCGCTTTTTTAGATTGGGGCCTCATGAAGGATTTGTTTGTTCCACGCAGCAAGCAACTCAGCGGCATGCGTGTTGGTGGATACTACCTTGTAAAAATTTACATAGATGATCAAACAGGCCGGGCTGCGGCTACGGAAAAACTGGAATTTGAACTGAGTAATGAACCCCTTACAGTAAAAGAAAAAGAACAGGTAAATCTTATTGTTTACAGAAGAACGGATATTGGCTATGTAGTTATAATCAACAACCTGCATACAGGCGTTTTACACAACAATGAAATTTACCGCAATATACAAGTGGGTGATCAGTTTGATGGTTTCATTAAACACATAAGGCCTGATAATAAAATTGATGTGGCCGCCGGTAAACCAGGATACGAAAGAGTGGAAGATGAATCAGAAAAAATACTCAGGCTGCTTAAAGAAAGCAATGGCTATCTGCCGTATTATGACAAATCTTCGCCGGAAGAAATTTATGATGTATTTGGTATGAGTAAAAAAACTTTTAAAATGGTGACAGGAAGCCTCTATAAACAACGTAAAATAATATTTACAGAAACAGGTATAAAAATAACCGGGTAAAAAATAACCGGCACACCTTTTCAGATATACCGGTCTTGATCATTGGGACAAATCAACCTCACATATTCATCTTTATACTTATTAATTGTTTTAAATATTTATTATGCAGCACGTTGCATTTCTGATGCAAACTCATTTAGTTTTCCTGCAATTTCCATTTCTATAACCGGGGGTATCACATCAGCAAGTTCATCAGTCTCTGCATAACGGTTTAATCCTTCATCCCATCCAAATACGTGAACGGGGCCACTATTATAACTTAGTCTGTACATGGTATCTCCGCTTGCTATTGTAAATGGTGTTGCATTCACTGCATAGTTGCGTCCATTTACTGATAAGTCAAACGATATATTTTCTGCACGTTGTTTCTTTGTTCTTTTCGCTTTAGTATGTTCCATAAAATAAATTTTATATTAAGTAATAAAGTGTCTGTACACTAGAAAACAACAAATATGCCTTTGTGCCAATTTTTTATATTAAAATGCATTAATTGCACATTTATAGATAGTTATAAAAGAACACGTGAAAGAATTGTTAAGGGCAAAATGTAGAAATATGGGCAATATAGTCACCGTACAGAGTTTTATTTACTAAGTATCTGGCTATTTTTTGGAAAAGAAAAAGACAAAAGTTGTTTTTTAGTTATCTTCATCAGGAGAGAAACCAGTTTATAAAAATGAGATTGCGTCTATGTTATGTTCAGTAATTACAGGTACAGGTTCTTTTATTCCATCGGATATTCAATCTAACAAAGATTTTTTTCAGCATGTATTTTATACAGACAGCAGCCAGCGGCTGGAAATCCCCTCTTCGGAGGTAATAGAAAAATTCCAGAAGATAACAGGCATCAGCAGTCGTCGTTATGCCCCTGCCGGTATGAATGCATCGGATCTTGCGGTTTGCGCAGCACGCAAAGCCATCGGGAACAGTGGTGTTGATCCGGAAACCATTGACCAGATTATTGTTGCCCACAATTTTGGGGATATAGTAAAGGAAACAATACAGATGGATGCTGTACCTGCTCTTGCAAGCCGCGTAAAGCACCAATTGGGCATTGCAAATGCTAATTGTATTGCGTACGATATTCTTTTTGGTTGCCCCGGATGGATACAGGGAATAATCCAGGCTGATGCATTTTTCAAAGCCGGCCTGGCCAAAAAATGCTTGGTAATTGGCGCTGAAACTTTATCAAGGGTAATAGATCTGTATGATCGTGACAGTATGATTTTTGCTGATGGCGCCGGAGCATGTGTAATAGAATACAAAGAAGTACCCAGCGGCGGCAGTGGCATTCTAAGTGCCAGCATGCAGAGCCATACTGTTAAAGAAGTGAATTATATCGACATGGGTAAATCAAATTATCCTGAAAGTGATAAACGGGTTCGCTACATGAAAATGAAGGGCCGTAAAGTATATGAATACGCTATAAAACATGTACCGGAGGCGATGAAAATTTGTTTTGACAGAAGTGGCGTAGCTATTGGTGATTTAAAAAAAATATTTCTTCACCAGGCCAATGAGAAAATGGATGAAGGTATTGTAAGAGAATTTTATAAATTGTACAATATCGATACCCCACCTGAATATATCATGCCAATGAGTATTCACTGGTTGGGCAATAGTTCAGTAGCCACCGTACCCACTTTGTATGACCTGGTACTAAAAAATGAAATACCTAAGCATGAACTGCATAAAGGGGATGTAATTCTATTTGCATCTGTTGGTGCCGGAATGAATATCAATGCTGTTTGTTACCGTTATTAAGCGGCATTTCATGCAGAAGGCCTGCTCCTTTCATTGCTGCATCGTTGTCCTTTACTTGCAATCTTTAAAAATTATTATTAGGAATGGTAATTTTTCACAAAAAGAAGAAACTAAAAATATAACCGGAACGTGAAGATTTTATGAGAACAGAAGTGCAAATACGCGGGCGTCGGCTTTAAAAACTTATTACACTTATAACCTGCTGTCAACGCCACAAAAAAGCCATCACGCCCCGGGCATGATGGCTTTTTTGACCATTAATTATTTTTATTGCTTTTTAGGTTCCAGGAGTTTAAAGAACTGATCCAGCTGCGGAAGAATCACTATTCTTGTTCTGCGGTTTGCTGCTTTACCTTCTGTAGTGGAGTTATCAGCAACGGGTTTGTATTCGGCGCGGCCGGCAGCGGAGATATGTGTTGGATCCAGTCCGTATTGATTCTGTAATACACGCACCACTGAAGTGGCGCGTTTTACGCTCAAATCCCAGTTGTCTATTAAAACGCCTTTGTTAAAACCAATATTGTCAGTATGACCTTCTACTAAAAATTCAATATCTGGCTGAGCTTTTAATACAGCTGCTACCTTACCCAATACTGTTTTTGCATTTTCAGTTATATCGTAGCTGCCACTTTTGAATAATAACTTATCGGAGATATCAATGTATACTACTCCTTTGTCAACTTTAATATTGATGTCTTTATCATCCAGGTTGCCAATAGCGCCTTTGAGATTCATTACCAGTTGCATATTCAAGGAATCTTTACGGGCCATAGATGCCTGCAGATCCTGTATATAGGAATCTTTAGCGCCAATATTATCCATTGATTTTTTTATGCTTTCTGCCTGTGAACTGGAAATAACAGACATGTTCTGCAATTGCGTTAATGCCTGTGTATTGTTTTCTTTCAGAAAGGCAATTTGTTTATTCAGGCTTTCAATCTCTGCGTCTGAAAGCAATTTTTTCTTTGCAGCATCCACTCTTTCATCTTCGCAGGTTTTTAAGGAACCCTGTAATGTTGAGTATTGTGTATTAAGGGCTGCATATTTATCCTGTTCAGCTTTAAATTTTTTGTTGCTTACGCAGGAAGAGAAGAGGAATAAAAATGCCAGTACAGGCAGCAATAATTGTTTGAGGTGCATAATGTTGGTTTTATATAATCAATAACTGTTTTTATGAACGCAAATTTACTGTATATATCTACATGTATTTGAAAAAGACGGTTAATATGATGGTGTTTGGACAAGGTATTTACCGTAGTATGATAAATAAAACAGGTGTACATTTTGAATGCATTGATACACAGAGATCCGGGAAACGGTACAAAATACAAAAACCCGGAAAATTATCCGGGTTTTTGTAAATATAAAAAAGTTTATCTGTTCATACTTGCCAGGAACTCTTCATTGCTTTTGGTACCACGCATACGTTTCAGCAGTTCATTCATTGCTTCTTCCGTATTCATATCTCCAAGAAATACGCGCAGCAGGTTCATGCGCTGCAGTACATCCCTTTCCAGTAATAAATCATCGCGGCGCGTGGAAGATGCCGTTAGATCAATAGCAGGAAAAATACGCCTGTTTGCCAGTCGCCTGTCTAACTGCAATTCCATATTACCTGTTCCTTTAAATTCTTCAAAAATTACTTCTTCCATTTTAGAACCAGTATCAATAAGAGCGGTTGCAAGAATGGTTAATGAACCGCCATTTTCAATTTTTCGGGCAGCTCCAAAAAACTGTTTGGGTTTTTGCAAAGCATTGGCTTCCACACCACCACTTAATACTTTACCGCTGGCAGGTGCAACAGTATTATGCGCTCTCGCCAAACGTGTAATTGAATCCAGCAGTATTACCACATCGTGCCCGCACTCTACCAAACGCTTTGCTTTTTGCAATGCCATAGTAGAAACTTTTACGTGCTTTTCTGCAGGCTCATCAAAAGTAGAAGCAATTACTTCCGCTTTAACACTGCGTTCCATATCGGTCACCTCTTCCGGACGCTCATCAACCAATACAATCATCAGGTAACATTCCGGGTGATTTTCAGCAATGGCATTGGCCACCGCTTTTAACAGCATTGTTTTCCCGGTCTTTGGCTGAGATACAATCAACCCACGCTGTCCCTTTCCTATTGGGGTAAAGAGGTCCATAATGCGGGTTGAATAATCAGAAGGGCTGGTAAACAAATTAAGTTTCTCAAATGGAAACAAGGGTGTTAAATAATCAAATGGCACACGGTCACGCACTTCTTCCGGACCTTTCCCATTGATGGTTTCTACTTTCAATAAAGCAAAATATTTTTCCCCTTCTTTTGGCGGACGTACAGCTCCAAAAACAGTGTCCCCTGTTTTTAAACCAAATAATTTTATCTGTGATGGTGAAACGTATACATCATCAGGAGAACTTAAATAATTATAATCACTGCTGCGGAGAAAGCCATAACCATCGGGCATCATTTCCAATACGCCTTCGCCCTGTATAATACCATCAAATTCTATATTAAATACATCATTACTTCTCCTCTGCTGCTGGTAATTATTATTGCGTTGTGGTTCTGCTGGTTGCGCTGCCTGTGACTGGTTGTTCGACTGAGGCTGCTGCTCCAAAGGAGTTTGCTGCACTCTATTGCCTTCCTCAATATCCTGGTTTTCGTCTTCCTCGTCAGATTCGTCGTTTTCGGCTGGTGGTTCAGCAATTTCTTCTTCTGCTTTTTTGCGGCCGCGCTTTACCACGATATGCTTTTCTTCTTTTTTTATTGCGGGCTTTTTGGCTTCGTGTTTAACAGGTTTATCATCCCCACTCTCTACAATGGCTTCTTCTGTTGAATTTGCGGTGGATGTTTTTACAATGCGTTTTCTTTTCCCCTTATCTTCCGGGGCACCTTTATTTGCGCTTGCAGTTACTGCTTGTTTATCTAGAATTTGGTATACAAGAGCCTGTTTATCAAGCTTTTTGGCATTAGGGATTTTTAGTTGCTCAGCAATATCGAGCAATTCAGGAACGAGCATATCGTTCAGTTGCAAAATGTCGTACATAATGGAGTATTAGTCATCAATCAAAAAAACCTGGATCTGTACAAGGTTGTTGAAAAAAAATTTTGAAATGAAATGATAGTGACGGAATGAAAAAACTGATGAGCTGTAGATTAAAGGAATGAACTAACCAGCCTGATTCCAGTGCAATAATAACATAAAAACGGAAAAAGTAAAAAAATATTTTGTGAAACCGATGTGGGCAGGGATATGGGGCTTTGTCCGGCTTCCACTGGTGTTCAGGCGATTATACATTAATATTCAGTTAAAGCTATTACCCGCTCTATGGAATTAAGTATTTACTATTACTGAATTTATTAGAAATAAGCAACGGAATAAACTACAAAAACTATATTTTTTACTTAGTTGTATCAAACGCAAATTTTGTTCCGTGCAGATAATCATACTTGCTTCTCACCAAAAAAGAAGATAGCGTTGGTGTTTTCACCAGGTTTCTACTGCTTCTGCCAGGATATTTGATAACAATATGATTGCTGTCAGATTTTTCAAAACTGTAGATATTAACACCGGTTTTATCGGCCCAGATTAATTTATTTTTTTTTGCATCTTTAAGCCGTAGTAACAATATTGTATCCATTGGCGGGTGCCATAAAATAGTATCTCCCAACAATTGTATTGAAGTAATAATGGTATTAACAGAATCTCCTTTAAACATATTGAAGTGATATGTTTTAACAAAAGTCTTACTGAGGCGGCTGCAATAAAGATAGCTGCTGTCTTTGCCATCAATCAATAACCAGTTATCGTTTTGAAAAATGTTTTCTGCTATGTTAAACCGGGTCTGCAGGGAATCTTTTGCAACATTGGAGCGTACAATTTCTTCGTTGCTGGTTAAGCTGCTATTGTTATTACTGCAGGAAACAGAAAAAATAATTACTGCTATAAATAGCATGCTATTTTGCAAAGTTGAATTTTTCAACATAAATAAATAACGTAAATAAATAAAATAAACCGCCCTGAATAATCAAAGCGGTTTATTATGAAGTTAAACCCAATATCTTTTTACATGTATTTTGTCCAGGTTTTCCACCATGTATCACCTACCGCACAAGCTCCTTTATAAGTTACTGGTGTAAAAAAACTGTTAGCAAGTTTTGCGTTGGTAAATGTTGCACCCGTTGCTGCAGGTACAGTGGCAGAAGATGGATTAAAGTCAGGTGTCAGATAATTAAATGGAGCCGTTAACCCTGCATCGGTATTGTTTGCCAGCATAGTATTACTATAGGCGGCGGTATTCACCCAGGCAGTAATTGAAGCTTTTGTAGCGCCAGTGGCAGCGGTGCTGCTTGGAGCATAGTTCACTGTGTTTGCAATTGCCCCTGTAATAATATTGTTCTGGAAGTTCAAACCACCTGCGGGAGATAAATTATTATCAGTTGGAATGCCCTTACTGGCATCAATTAATAACCCATTCAGTGCACCATCGGACCAACCCAGGATCAAAGAATTTAAAATACTTTCTTCGCAATTACGGCGTAACTGCGCGCCTGCCAGGAAGAGGCTGTTACCAATGGTACCTGCTGTAACTTTGGGTCCAAGTATTGTCATATTCGAGAAGACAGCAGACGTTCGCACCGGGTCAATATTAATGCCATTGGTACCTTTAATTGAAGTAACCGTAGTTTTTAAATCACTACCATTGGCATCATTGTCGCATTCGAATGCTTCACTTTTAGAAATATCGGCAACAGCAGAGTCCCTGAGTGATATACCGAACTGTACCTGCCCGCTGAAACCGTTATCGGTATCAAAATCATCATCAAGCGTTCTGTAAGAAATAAGATGTTTGCAGTTAACGGTGCCGCCAAACCATTCAAAACTATCATCATTGGCATATGACACCTGCACATAATCAACCACTGTACCGCTACCAACACCACCAAATGTCAAACCGTTAATTTCTTTGTCGGGCAAGAATGCATATCCCGCATATTCAATGCGTACATAGCGCAAAATACCGCTATTGTCGGTTACGTTGGAGGAAGCTCCCAAACCATACAGACCAAGACCATCGCTGTTATTGATACCACCTTCAATTTCTCCTACACCGGCTGCACCGTTAAAAGATGAATTGGTTGGGGCATTTCCCAATAACACAACACCCGCCCAGTCACCACGTTTTGGCGAAGCCGATTCTGATGTAAATACAATCGGTTTTTCTGCTGTACCATCAGCTATAATTTTAGAACTGCGTGTAATAATCAGTCCCCCGTTCTTTCCTGTTTCACCAACAATTTTGGTACCTGGCTCAATGGTTAAAATAGCACCACTGGTAACGTATACCAATCCCCGAAGTTTGTAAGTATAAGCTGCTTTTAAAGTACGGTTAGCGGTAATCCTGCCTTCCAGGATGGTATTTTCATCTGTCCCGGTACCAGGGTTCGTTACTGCAGTACCCCCATCCACTTCCACTTTACGGCAACTGCTTGCCAAAACAAACACTGTTAAACCCACTGTTAATAAACGTTTCATGTTTTTTTGATTAATTTTTAAAATTTGCTGTACACTCTTTATTTGAATGTGTAACCAAAGCTGATATTGACATTGGTTCCGTATAAACGGCTGATGGCTAAAGCATCCGTTGCCTTATTGTACTTACCGTTCTCGTTGATGTCGTGATAAAAATTAGCCCGCTGATTAAAGATGTCCGAAATATTCAACCTTATTTCTGCCCTGTTTTTGTACAATTTTTTTGCAACCTGAAAATCAAATAGTGGTCTTGGTGCTTCCCATATTTCAGGCACTGCATCATTACCTACATAAAGAATACGGCGGCCTATTTCATTAAATAAAAGTGTGGTATTCAAACCGAACTTTTCTATATCGTATTGGAGCGCTGCGTTTATTACATAAGGTGATTGTCCCTGCATCGGGCGGTCGATTTTAACCAGGGGGTCTGTTATGCGGTTATAGATATAGGCAAGATTGGTTTGAAAAGTGAAGTTGCGCAATGCCTGTGCAAAATCAAGTTTTTTCCGAAATTCAAATTCTATCCCGTAGCTGGTAGCTTTTTCAACATTGATAAAATTGAACGTACTGCTGGAACCTGCACCAGACTGGTTAAAATATTGCTCTATCGGATTGGAAAAATGTTTGTAGAAAACACCCAGGGTTACCATTTCCCCGGCACGTGGATACAGTTCATAGCGCAGGTCTGCATTGGTAATTTTTGTCCTTACCAGCGACTGGTTACCGACAACGGAAGCCCCTAACTCAAAATCATAAAACGCAAGCGGTGATAATTCCCTGAACTCGGGCCGTACTACAGTTTGCGATCCGCTTAAGCGAAGGTTGGTCTGGTTGTTTAACTTAAAGTTGATGTTTAAAGAAGGCAACAGATCACCTTTAACAGAATTTACAAAACGCGGGTCTGACTTTTTTACACTACCCACCAGTTGATCAAAATGCTCGTACCGTGCTCCCCATACAACGCGTAACCAATCGGCAAACTGGTTGTCGAACTGTATAAAACCTGCATTGAGGATAGTATTTGCCATATACCTGAACCTGTCTTCGGTATATTCATCAAAGAAAAATTTATTGTCCTGTGTACCATCGCTAAAATTGCCTGGGGCAAACACCTGGTCTGCAGGTAACAAACGCAAAGAAGCATTGTCTGATGGAAGTGTTACAGAAAACGGACGTGAATTGTATAGCCTGTCTTTTACCCGGAAAAGATAACCCGCCTTAACCGTTTGCTTATTGTTAAACAATGTAAAGGGCGTGGTTAAATTAGCGCCTGCGTTATAGATGTAATCAGATAAGGTAGAATAAAAAACGCTGCCGGTTTTTTGAGAAAGCGTAGATCCAATTAACAACGTATAAGGATTTGCGTCTGAACCAGGGTCCTGGTTATACTGTATCCTTCTTTGCTGAGGGATATATTGATCAAGAATGGTAAAGCTGCCATACCAATCGAGTTTGGTTTTTACAGCTTCGCCTATTTTTATACTGTGTTCTCCGTTTAACTGGGTATTAAAAAATGTATTTGCCCTGAAACCCAGCTCTTGTGCCCGGATATTCTCTCCTTCATTGGGATTGAATTCATAATCCTTGCCGGTGCGCAGCGTGGTATAGTTGCTGGTGTTTACATTCAAAATGTTTCTGAAGGAAATTTTATTGTCGTTGTTTAACTGCAAAGAAAAATTTGCCAGTGCGCCCGCCAGCACATCCTGCGTGTATTTATTATTTGAATACAAGAAGCTGGGCTGAAAATTGGCACTTCCCCTGTTAATATTCCAGATATTATTTTCAAACTGGTTCCTGCGTGCCGTACGGTTATAGGTTAGCCCAATAACAGCACCGAATTTTTTACCCAGTAAGCTGGTGTTAAAACCGCCGCTGGCCTGCAATGATTGATTTAAAGGAATGCCGGCTTCTTTAACTCCATTGGGATTCGCAATCTTTTTGCCGATGGCTATTTTATCAACATCGGATAAATCTCCAAAACTCTTTTTTGCCGGTGTGCCGCCGGGCAATCCCCTGGTACCGTCATCAAAACCCAACCAGTCATATTTTCCGCCATCGTAAGTATAAAATTTCTTTCCCAGTGTTTGCGAGTTAAAACCAGTACCAACAGATACATTAAAAAAATTACTGGAAGGAATATCTTTTGTATTCACCTGTATCAACCCGCCTGCCCACTCGCCGGGATATTCCGGCACAAAAGCTTTATTGATGATAATATTATCAATCATTGAAGAAGGAATAATATCAAATGAAAATGCTTTTCTGTCGGGCTCAGTACTGGATAATTGAATTCCGTTTAACATAGCCACATTGTACCGGTCGCTTAAGCCGCGCACCACCAGGTATTTACCTTCCTGTATACTGGTACCGGGAATGCGTTTCAACACCTCTCCGGTATTTTTATCAGGAGAGCGCCTGATGGCTTCAGCAGAAACTACGGCTGCTACAGTGTTTGTATTTTTTTGAAATTGTATAAGTGAATTGACCGTTTCTTTCCTGGCGTTTGACCTGGTAGCGGTAACGGTTACACCAGCGAGGTTTTTGCCAGCAACTTCCATGACTATATCAAGCGTGGTAACCTTGTCTTCTTTTATTTCTACTTCGCTGATGGCTTTCAGGCTGTAACCAACAGCTGTAAAATCCAGATCATATTTTTTGCCTGCGGGTAATGTGATGGTATATTGTCCGCCCTGATCGGTGGTAGCACCGCCGTTTGCGCCAACAATTTTTATGGATACACCTGGCAGTGGTTCATTTTTGGCATTTAATATTTTGCCGGCCAATTTGCCTGTTTGTGCAATGGTAATTAATGAAATAAATAATGAGAGGCAGAGTAGCGATAGCGTCTTTTTTCCCACAGTTCTAATTTTTGATTTTATGCTGCAAAGCTACCCGGGCTATGTTACCGGCTGGTTAACCGAAGATTATCGAACTGTGATCCCAATGTTACGGGAATGTTATCCCGTGAGAAGTCAGAAGTGAATCGTGAGTTGCAAGCGCGGCAACGCTACCATCGCAGGCACCAGGTCTGACGCTTCACGTTCCAGTTCCGTATCTTTGCCGTCCTAAAAATTTCCGGATATGTTTAACAAACGGACCAAAGTAAAAGACCTGCTGGCAAGTGAATCTACCGGCCAGGAAGTAACAGTTATGGGATGGGTGCGCACCTTTCGCAACAACCAGTTTATTGCGCTCAACGACGGCAGTACTAATAATAATATACAGGTAGTAGCTGAACTTGGAAAGTTTGATGATGCTATTTTAAAACGCATTACCACCGGTGCGTCTCTGAAAGTAACAGGAGAAGCTGTGGCTTCTGTGGGCAAGGGACAAAAAATGGAAATAAAAGCAACACAGATAGAAATACTGGGTGATAGTGACGCGGAAAAATTTCCTTTGCAGCCCAAAAAACACAGCCTGGAATTTTTAAGGGAAATTGCCCACCTGCGTTTTCGTACCAATACTTTTGGAGCAATTTTCCGCGTAAGGCATTCATTGGCTTTTGCTGTACATAAGTTTTTCAATGAAAAAGGCTTTGTGTATTTACATACACCCATTGTAACTGCCAGCGATGCAGAAGGCGCGGGAGAAACATTTAAAGTAACCACCCTGCCATTTGAAAATACACCACGCAACGAAGACGGTACAGTAAATTTTAAAGAAGATTTCTTTGGACGTGCCACCAATCTTACAGTAAGTGGTCAACTGGAAGGAGAATTAGCGGCTATGGCTTTCGGTGAGATCTATACGTTTGGGCCAACGTTTCGTGCAGAAAATTCCAATACCGCCAGGCACCTGGCAGAATTCTGGATGATAGAACCAGAAATGGCTTTTTGTGATCTGGAAGACAATATGAACCTGGCAGAAGAATTCATTAAATATATTATCAAATATGCTATGGAGCATAACCGTGAGGATTTGGAATTTCTTGCGCAGCGCCTGGCCGAGGAAGAAAAGGCATTGCCGCAGGATAAGCGCAGTGAAATGGGCCTGATAGAAAAATTAGAATTTGTAGTAAACAATGATTTTGAACGCATCACTTATACAGAAGCCATTGAAATTTTAAGGGAAAGTAATCATAATAAGAAAAAGAAGTTTCAATATTTAATTGATAAATGGGGCGTAGACCTGCAGAGCGAACATGAACGTTACCTTGTAGAAAAACATTTTAAGAAGCCGGTCATTTTAACCAATTACCCCAAAGAAATAAAAGCATTTTACATGCGCCAGAATGATGATGGCAAAACCGTTGCTGCTATGGATATACTGGCGCCGGGTATCGGTGAAATTGTGGGTGGTTCGCAAAGAGAAGAAAGACTTGATAAATTAGAGTCCCGCATGAATGAAATGCATATACCCACGGAAGAGTTATGGTGGTACCTCGATACCCGCCGCTTTGGCGCTGTACCCCATGCTGGTTTTGGTTTGGGTTTTGAAAGAATGGTATTGTTTGTAACAGGTATGACCAATATACGCGATGTAATTGCTTTTCCGCGGACCCCCAAGAATGCGGAATTTTAATTATTATATTTTGCCGCAGGTTCGCAGATTGATCCGGGCTGGTTATAATCTGCGAACCTGCGGCTTTTTTTCTTGCCTTACTACATAACGGGTGTCCTTAATTCCATGGCCGGTGTCCTCACCGGCCATTATTATTTTATGGAAACTTTCTGTAACTCCATCCAATTATAACAGGATTCTTTCTTCATCAAAAAAATATCTATGGCAGAAATAAACAGCAACGCTGGTCATGACCGGCATAAGGGTGGCCTGCGCCGCAGTAAAAAATTATCTACTAAAGTAGACCTTACACCTATGGTAGACCTGGGATTTTTATTAATTACCTTTTTTGTATTTACTACGTCTATGAGCCAGCCAAAATCAATGAAATTGTTCTTGCCCGCGGGAGATACTGAGCTAATGCCTGCTGGAAGCAGTACAGCCCTTACCATTATTCCGGTTGCTGATAACAAAATATTTTATTATCATGGAGATCTTACAACAGCACTGGCAACAAATATGTACGGAACCACCACTTTTTCTATCAGCAATGGTATTGGTGATATTATAAGAGAGAAACAAAAAGCGCTTTCTAAAAATCCGAAATTTAAACGGGATGATCTTCTATTGATAATAAAACCTTCTATTGATGCCAGTTATAAAAATGTTGTCAATGCCCTGGATGAGGTTTTAATAAACGTAGTAAAGCATTATGCATTTGTAGAGTTGGATCCGTTTGAGAAAGGGACGCTGGCGAAATTGAAGGTGAAGTAAGCCCCCATCCGGTTTCGCCCGCGGGACAAGTGAGCCATATTCAGCTCCGCTTTGCTGGAGTTTGCTTTATTAATCATCCCTTTTCATATACCCGGCCTTAATTACCTCTTCTTCTCTATAATTGTAAAAATATCATTGCGACCAAAGTTCTCCATTGTGGACTGGTAGACAAACAAAAAGCCGTCTTACGACAGCTCTTTGAATTATTTGCTCAGAAAAAATGTTGGTTGGAAAGATGGAGGAAATGGATTTCTGAGTACGATGATGGTTTTAAAGGATACGGATGATGGACGGACAAAAATGGTTTTACGGTTTAGGATAATTGGTAAGGGTTTTCAATGGATTTGGTAGGGTTCTTATCAGGATTTGGATTAGGATTTCTTAAGGATGTTGGATATTCAGGGTTTCAGGGAATTGGATGATTTCTTCTCAGGATTTGGATATGTTGTTGTTGCTGGTGTAAAGATGCATTGCTATTAACCGCTAATTAAATTAATTCGTCACAGGTATATTTTTCTTCGGTGAATGGAAGGAAATGAAAGATTAAGTCTATCCGAACCCACGGCTCCATCCGGGCTTCCCCCAAGCATCATGTTTTAAACGAGTAAAATAATGAGAATGATACTCCCCTTCAGGGGGTTGGGCGGGTTAATATTCTTTGCGCTCTCTCCAAATCCTCCGGCGTATCTATTTCAACGCCCATATAATCCGTTACCACCATCTTTAATGAAATGCCGTGTTCAAGATAACGCAGGCATTCAATTTTTTCAGCAGCTTCCAGTGGCGTTATGGGCCAGTTGGTAAAATCCATCAGTGCTCGCCTGCGAAAAGCATACACACCAATATGTTCATAATAAACAATGGGTAAATCTTTATTGCGCGGATACGGAATCACGTTTCTTGAAAACATCAGTGAATTCATATTAAGATCCACTGCTACTTTTACATAATTGGGATCCTCAATAAACTGCTGTTCTTTCAATACCTGCATCAATGACGCTACCTGCACTTTCCTTCCTTCTTCTCCCTCAAATACCTGTAACAATTGTTGCAAAGGTTTTTTTTGTACAAATGGCTCATCTCCCTGAACATTCACAATAATACCCGCATCCATATCCGCCACGGCTTCGGCAATACGGTCACTACCGCTTTCATGCTGTTTTTTACTCATAACCGCTTTACCGCCATGGCCAGTAATTTCATTATAGATGATATCGCTGTCTGTTACCACCCAAACTTCGTCAAACAACCCGGTAGCCACGGTATTGTCATAGGTATGGCGGATCACAGGCTTTTTGTTCAGGTCCTGCATCAGTTTGGCTGGAAAACGGGTAGCGGCATAACGTGCTGGTATCATAGCAATCTGCTTCATGCAATAAAGATAAATGAAACAGATTTGCCGCAGATTATCAGGAGCATCCTAATCTGCGGGAATGTTTCATTGTACCCTGCAAAAATATTGATTTCCAAATATGTGATATGGGGGGTCAAAAAATAGAACCGCACTGTTCAAATTATAACCCGAATCCTTATATTTGAAAAGGAACACATCAACGATTGCATGTAGCATTAACTCCTTCAAACTAAAAGCCATGCAAGCCACCGAATTGCTCAACAGTTATTTTGTAGATGACCAGACTTGGGACGAAATGTACAGCAACAGTACCGTTCGTGAACAGTACAGGGGCGCTGTAGATTTTCTGCAGCAGTTAAGCATTGATGAACTCAACAAAAAAGAAGAGCAGGCCAAAAGGCTTTTTATGAGCCAGGGTATAACCTTTACTGTTTACAGCAGTGGCGAAGGCATCGAAAAAATATTTCCTTTCGATATTATACCACGCATCATCACCGCATCTGAATGGAGTTATATTGAAGCCGGTATTAAACAACGCCTGAAAGCGCTGAATCTTTTTTTAAAAGATGTGTACCACGAGCAGTTTATTATTAAAGATGGGATAGTGCCCATTGATATGATTTACAGCTGCCCGCACTACCTGCGCGAAATGCATAATTTTCCGGTACCATATGATATTTATGTACATATTGCCGGCATAGATTTAATTCGCAACAATGACGGAACTTTTTATATACTCGAAGATAACCTGCGCACCCCAAGCGGCGTAAGCTATATGCTGGAGAACAGGGAAATTACCAAACGCATTTTTCCTGATTTGATACCAAAGAATAATGTGCGCCCGGTAATGGAATACCCTACCATTCTGCATAAAAACCTGGTAGCTTTATCACCGCGCCAGATACACAATCCCACCATTGTGGTACTAACGCCAGGTATTTATAACTCAGCTTATTTTGAACATACTACGCTCTCAAGACTAATGGGGGTGGAACTGGTAGAAGGCCGTGATTTGGTGGTTGATAATCACAGGGTATACATGAAAACCACCACTGGCCTGCAGCAGGTAGATGTGATTTACAGACGGGTAGACGATGATTTTCTTGACCCGCTTGTTTTTAATGCTGAAAGTGCACTTGGTGTGGCCGGCATCATGAGCGCCTACAGGAAAGGCAATGTAGCCATTGTAAATGCAGTGGGCAATGGTGTGGCAGATGATAAAGCCATTTATACTTTTGTACCGGACATGATTAAATATTATCTCAATGAGGAACCGATACTAAAAAACGTACCCACGTTCCAGCTAGAGAACAAGGATCACCTGAAACAGGTTTTTGATGATATCAGTAATATGGTCATCAAAAAAACAAACGGAAGCGGCGGATATGGTATGCTAATGGGACATGCTGCCACAGATCAGGAGATTGCTGAATACAAAATAGAAGTATTGAAGGACCCGCGGCAGTTTATCGCGCAGCCCATTATCAGTTTGTCTTCTGCACCCTGTTACATGAATGGAAAATTGCAACCCAGGCGCATCGATCTTCGCCCGTACGCACTTTGCGGACCCGATGGAATAGAGATTGTTCCGGGTGGATTAACCAGGGTGGCGTTGAGGGAAGGATCGCTGGTAGTCAATTCATCACAGGGTGGGGGAAGTAAAGACACCTGGGTGCTGGCGACATAAACGTTTAAAGTTTAATAGTGCGGGTCTAAGATTTATACACTCATTTGTATATGTTTTTTGCAGCACCAAACAATTTTATTATAAATTCCGCGACTATCAAAAAGCTTGAAATTCCTGTAACCAGAAAACGCCACAACAGAAAATTTTAAACCTTAGACTTTTAACTTTAAACAATATTAAATAAATGCTAAGCAGGGTTGCAGATAGTTTATACTGGATGAGCAGGTACATGGAGCGTACCGATGGCATATTACGTATGCTAAAGATTAACTATGCAGCATCGCAGGATGATTTAAATGATTTTTCCTGGGCACCGGTACTTGAAATTTTTACTTACCTGGAAGATGAGCAATACAGCATTATCGGGAATGATTCAAGGACTGTTTTGCAGTATATGGTTACTGACAAAGAAAACCCCAATTCCGTTTTAAACATTGTTACCAAAGCAAGGGAAAATGCACGCAGCGTGCAGGATCACATTACAAAAGAATTGTGGCAGTGTCTCAATGATTTTTACCATACCGTTCGCGATGAACAGATGGTGGGCTGGCTGAACATCGAAGATCCCATCAGTACACTTGATATATTAATAAGGCAGGGCCTGCTGTATTATGGTACCATAGATATTACCATGAGCCGCGGCGAAGGATATGCTTTTATCAACCTTGGCAAATTTATAGAAAGGGCAACACAGTCAGCAGATATCCTGGATGTAAAATTCAGCGATGTTAATTACGAAATTACCAGCGCGGATACCACCTACTGGAAATATCTGCTGATGTCTATCTCCGGTTATGAATTGTATTTAAAAACCTACCGGAGTGGTTTTGAAGCAAAGAATGTAGTAGAGCTGATTGTATTGAACAGGGATTTCCCGCGTTCTGTTTTATATTCCATCAACCAGCTGATGCGTTATTTTATGCGCCTCAGAAGCGACCGCAATGCAGACAGCTACCAGAAAATTGAGTTTTTAATCGGCAAACTAAAAAGCAAGATCAACTATTCTACTACCGAAAGCATACTGGAACAGGGACTGCACGAATACCTGGCAGAAGTAAAAACAGATTTGAATGAAATTGGAGTTACGCTGAATCAGCATTATTTTGCTTACACCTGATTTTTGTTTCTCTTATTGAACTACCACCACTAACTAAATTGTTTCCATGCCCCGTTTTAATATTCGCCACGTTACCCGGTACAGCTATGAAGAACCTGTGAGAGACAGCGCTAACCAGGTAATTTTATTCCCCCTGAACGATAACTACCAGGAAGTAACCAAACAGGATTTGGTGATAACCGGCGATCCGCAGGTAGAGATGTATAAAGATTACTATGGCAACACCATTGGTTCTTTTACTTATGCTGAACCACATAAACAACTGGTCATTGATTCTAAAATAGAAGTGCTGGTAAAAAGAAAAACCATGCCTGCCGGTACAGAACCAAAAGATATACAATGGCTGCACCTGCAACAGGTAAAATATACTTATCCATACATAGATTTTATAAAACAGGAATTATTTTATGCGCTGGATGAAGTAAAAAAATTACCTGTAATAGCAGCAACCGGCGACTACACGCCACTCGCCGCCTCCCTGCAATTGAATGAATATGTTTTTGAAAATTTTTCCTATGATAAGGCGGTAACCGATGTAGAGACCACCATTGATGAAGTATGGAAACTGAAAGCCGGCGTCTGCCAGGATTTTGCCCATGTATTACTGGTAATGCTGCGCATGATAGGTGTACCTGCCCGTTATGTAAGTGGTTATGTGTGCCCGAATAAAAGTGGCATGCGCGGGGAAGGCGCTACGCATGCATGGGTAGAAGCGTATATTCCTTTTTATGGATGGCTGGGTCTTGATCCTACCAATAACTGCATGGTAAATGATCTGCATGTGCGCCTTGCCACCGGCAGAAGTTTCAGCGATGTTTCTCCTGTAAAAGGAACTTATAAAGGCACTTCTCTTCATACACTTGAAGTGGGTGTAACCATTTCTTATGAAGATGGAACAGTATCAGAAGAGCAGCCCGCCGTGCTGGTGCCACAGCCCAATAAAAATAACGGTGATACCGTATCGAACTCTTACAGAAGGCATCTTGAAATAATGCAACAGCAGCAGTGATCGGGATTTAGGGTAAGAGCGACACTGTCTGCCGTCCCCGTCTGACAGGCTGAATGTTGTTGGTGAAGCTATTCCCGCATGAATGCCCTCTTTATTGAAATTCATTAACGGTTTTTGCGGCTCCATCGGTGCCTCCTGAAATGCACAGGAAGCCTAGATGGAGCTATGTGGAATATACATTTTCTATAAACCGGGTGATCTATGCAGCTGTTTCCGGAAATTGATTCGATAAGATGCTTCTGCATAAGAGCGTGATTATTTTCCGAACAGATGCAGAAAAAAAAGTTGGGATTTTAATAGTCGTCCGTTTCACTTTTGTTCAATAATCCGTCTTTACATTCTTATCAAACGGTATCTTAAAAAGATAACCCAGTTTTTCATCTTTCCCGTCTTCCAGTACATCCAGTCCGTAGCGAAGTGTTTTAGGATCTGTATATTGAAAAGTGCCGAACAGCCGGTCCCATAAAGAAAAAATATTACTATAATTACTGTCTGTAAAAG
>JBDSOC010000002.1:0-16145 GCA_039915085.1 Chitinophagaceae bacterium | reverse complement strand
CAACAACAGGAATCACTGGTAATGTACGGGGCTGCAAGAGTGATTATCACGCTTACCGCTATCATGTGTGCATTGCTTGAAATAGTAGATACCACTATTGTAAATGTGGCCTTGAATAATATGAAGGGCAACCTGGGCGCCAGCACTTCTGAAGTAGGTTGGGTGGTAACAGCGTATGCCATTGGCAATGTAATCATCATACCAATGACCAGTTGGTTTTCTCAGCAGTTTGGCAGGCGCAATTATTTTGCAGCGTCAATTATGCTGTTTACGTTGTGTTCTTTTTTATGCGGCAATGCCACGGGCATCTGGGAACTGGTGATCTTTCGTTTTATACAGGGAGCGGGAGGTGGCGCATTGCTGGTTACATCGCAAACTATCATCACAGAAAGTTATCCTCCTGAAAAGCGTGGTATGGCACAGGCAATTTATGGATTGGGTGTTATCATTGGTCCAACGCTTGGGCCACCGTTGGGTGGTTATATTGTGGATCATTCTTCATGGCCCAATATTTTTTATATTAATATTCCCATTGGTATTATTGCAACCTTGTTAACGCTGCAGTTCGTACGCAGTCCGAGGTACGGAAATAAAAGTGCAGCAAAAGACGTAGACTGGATTGGTATTGGCTTGCTGGTATTGTGCGTGGGCTCATTGCAATACGTACTGGAAAAGGGTCAGGACGATGATTGGTTCAGCGATCCAATCATCACCAGTTTATCTGTTACCGCACTTTTTGGATTTTTCTTTTTTATATGGCGAGAACTTACTTTCCGCAATCCCATTGTAGAACTGAGGGTATTAAAAAATGGCAACCTCCGGGTAGGAACCATTTTATCATTCATCATGGGCCTGGGTTTATACAGCTCCACTTTTGTAATACCTCTTTATACGCAATCAACACTTGGCTGGACGGCACAGCAGGCTGGTATGCTGATGATACCAGCGGCCATTACCACCGCTTTTATGATGCCACTGATAGGCCAAATGTTGCAAAAAGGTGTTCCTAAACAATACCTGATTGCTTTGGGCATGTTCTTGTTTTTTGTGTATTCTATATGGGGCTATAAAATATTAACCCCGGATACCGGTGCACCTAATTTTTTCTGGATGCTGATTGTACGCGGAGTAGGAATGGGCATGTTGTTTATACCAATCACCACACTTTCGCTTTCCACCCTCAAAGGGCAGCAAATAGGACAAGGTGCTGCTTTTACAGGTATGATGCGGCAATTGGGTGGTTCTTTTGGAATAGCAATGGTAACAACTTTTATGGCCAGGCAAAATATGATACACCGCAGCGACCTGGTGAGTAAGCTGGATAAGTATAACCCGGCAGTAACCAACCACGTGCAGGGAATAGCAAATGGTTTTGCGGCAAAAGGCATGGCCACCAATACTGCGCTGCAAAGCAGTTATCAATCGCTTGAATATGCTATTGGTAAACAAGCCGCAGTATTATCGTATATGGATGTTTTTTTATACATCGGCATTATGTTTCTTATTTGCGTACCATTTGTGTTGTTTGTAAAAGGCGGGCAGGCTAAAAAAGTGGATTTAAGTGAAGCGATGCATTAGCCAGCAGTTGATTTAAACTCCGGCGGAGAAAAACAACCTGGAAAAAGGTGTAAAAAACGTTTATCATTACTTTCAGGGAATCAATATTTTTGTGCAAATAGTTTCTTATGGACATCAGCGGAAAGATCATTCAGTTATTACCTGCCCAGACAGGATCAGGAAAAAACGGTCAATGGAAAAAACAGGAGTTTATTTTAGAAACAGGTGATACTTACCCTAAAAAAGTATGCATAGCAGTATGGGGCGAGAAAATTGATATGGCCAATTTTAAATTGGGTGATACACTGGATGTTTCCTTTGATGTGGAGAGCCGCGAATACAACGGTAAGTGGTACACAGACGTAAAAGCATGGAAGGTGAATGCTGCCAAACAAAAAGAAGGCGGTGGTAAAACAGCACCGGCGGCTTCCGCATTACCCAATAGTAATGATATGCCGTCAGATGATGATTTGCCTTTCTGATAAAGCAAAGGCATCAACCCTGGACACAACCTGTATAATAGTGAGCTGCTAATTATTTTCTCATGTCTGAACAACAGGATCCACCACTTCCTAATGCAGCTTTGCTAACGCAATTGGTTCCACCGTACGGCATGAAAATGCCCTTTGTAAAATACAAAGATGTTTTTCTTTGCGATTTGCCGGTTGCTTACCTGGAATGGTTCCAGCGAAAAGGATTTCCCAAAGGGAAACTGGGAATATTGCTGGGAACCATATACGAAATAAAAATAAACGGTCTCGGTTATCTGCTGGAACCACTAAAAGGGAAAAGAAGGTAAATTATAATTACGGCTACATTACACATTAACCTTATTGCACCCTTCCTTTTTCATCTTCTGCACCGGTGGCCCGTTCTCTTTTTTGTTTTAATTTATCTTTTCCAAAACTTCTTGTGTAGGTAAGTTTATAGCCCCGCTGACTGAATTGCAAATCTAATGTTGAATATAAATTCTGTTCCGGCAGATTAGAATAGCCGCGGAAACGCAGGGTGTTAAAAAGGTTGGTGACATTAAAAGCGAGCGCCCCTTTTTTGCCAGCCAGCTTCTTTTTTATACCAAAGTCAAGTGAGCTGATTGGTTTTGTAATAACAATGCCGCTGAGACCTTTTGACTGATAGAAACCGGAAAGTTCAATGAAATAATCTGTGGGAAGCGTGAAATTCATATTGCCATTCATTTCAAAATTGTTCTGTTCAAGTCGCACCGGCTTTTTCTGATAAATGGCATTTACCTGCTGCCATAGCCCCGTAAAATTATATTGCATGTTCCACCATTTTGTAACAGTGATGGGAATAGAAATCGCCAGGGATACAGTTTTCTGGTTAATAAGATTTTCAGGCGAAAGTACCAGCTTGTTTGAAACGGAATCGCTGCTGGGCTGAAACTCAGTGATGGCATTGTCTTCTTTGCTGAATGCTACAGAGAAGAAATATTTAGAAAAAATATAGTCAAATTTTATAGTGTTGGTAAAAGATGGTTGCAGGGCGGGGTTACCTGTAATCAATGTATTGGCGTCTACATAATATGTGAAAGGTGCCAGTGCATTAAATGTGGGCCGGGTAATGCGGCGGCTGTAAGAAAAATTTACACCATTCTTTTCATTGATTGTATGTGCAAGAAACAGCGTGGGAAACAAACTTCCGTAATGCCTGTTTACAATATCTTTTGTAACCAGTGTGCCCAGGTTTGAATTGGTATATTCATACCGCAAGCCCAGCTTGGCAGTTGTTTTTTTGCTGAGTGTGATACTGAAAGATGAATAGGCAGCAGAATAATTCTCTTTTAGGTTATAGGTAGCAGATAGCGCACTGTCTCTTGCATAGCCACCGGGTTTTAGTCTTTCAAAACTGACGTCATTATTAAAATTGGAAATGGTACCTTTTAACCCGGCTTCCATACTTATACTTTTTGATAGCTGGTTATTAAAATCCAGCGCAGTTACCCAAAAAGTAATGGGAGTGATTTTGCCGCTCCTGTACTGCTGGTTATATATAAAATTACCCGCACCGTTGTAAAAATCGGTTGAATAGTTTACCGGCTGGTTATTGTAGTAATGTATATAATCGAAATTGAATGATATTTTGTCTTCTTTATTGTACGTATGCTGCAGGTTTAAATTGCCGCTGTAACTGCTCCAGTGATTAATCTCACTGTTGTTCAGTTTCATAACGGTATCCAGCATCCCGTTTTTGTATTTGAGATTTTGGTTGTTTTCATGCTGGGCAAAATGATTATCATATCCCGAAACCAGTATACCCAATATGCTGTGTTTGCTCAACTGTACATCAAGGCCTGCTCTTCCGTTGATATTGCCAACTGTTGAGTGTCTGTCAGCTGAAAGATTTGCTTCTGTAATGACCGATTGGTTTAGAAATTTACTGGATGCGTTGGCATAGAATGGTGATTTAACGAGTGAGTAAGAAAGATCGCCATACAGATTTATTTTTCCTTTCCGGTGATTGATATTGATGCTGTTTTGTGAGATCATTCCTTTAGCATATCCGGCTGTAATGGAGAATGACCCATTGGTACCATAATTATTATTTTCTTTTAATACAATGTTGATATAGCCGGCATTTCCTTCTGCATCAAAATTGGCAGGTGGCGTGGTAATAAGTTCTATCTTTTCAATATTGCCGGCGCTCATACCGGATAATAATTGCACAACGGCACTCATAGGCATGCGGCTGATCTTTCCGTTCAGCATAACAATAACACCGTTTTTACCATTCATTGAAATAAGGTTGTTCTGGTGATCAACAATAACACCCGGAGAACGTTCCAGCACTTCAAGCGCTGTATTACCAGCAGAAGTAATGCTATTGGCTACATTAATGATCAGCCTGTCTATTTTTTGTTCCAGCAAAGGCTTTTTTGCCGTTACAGTAACCTCTGCTAATTGTTTTGTTTCAGCCAATAGAATTAGTGGCGCCATTCCTGTTTTATCTATGCTTCCGGTAAGCTCAAACGCAGCACCGAAGGTTTGATGGTAACCTGTATGTGTAGAAGCAACCAGGTATTTACCTGCGGGAAGGCTTCTGAATAAATAACCGCCGGCTTCATTTGTAAACATCCCTTTTACAAGGGAAGAATCAGGCGCTTTCAACAAAAGAACATTGGCCCCGGCAAGTGGTTTGCCTGCAGAATCGGTAACAATACCCTGTATATTGGTTTGCGATATACCATATTGAATAAAGAAAAATAAGAAATACGGCAGCAGTATTGTGGAGCGAAAGATAAAAGAAGAATTATATTTTTTCATTGTAATAAACCGTTTAAAAAGCACCGGAGCTAAAGGGCTGATTAGTATTTTTAATGGGATAAAAAGCTATGCGCACGCCATAATTTCCTGGACGATATTAAATTCAATGGCGCAATCGTATACTAACTAACGGAGGCAGTGAGAATCGAAGAATATGATTTAATACTGAACAGCGGCTAAATTTTTACCAAGATAAAACATCTGATAAAGCAAGCCTATACCCTAAAGTGGTAATTTAGTGGCATCCCTAAGCGGATGAGCTGGCGGAGGACTCCAAGCTGTAAAAACCACAGATTAATTCACTTTTTGAATATTGACATAGCCCTCCGCACTTCAGGTACAACAATTGAAATAGATTACCGAACGGTATGCGGGCTTGCTTTTAAACCAGTATGATTGCTGAATGTCTCACTGCACTCTTCCTTTTTCATCTTCTGCACCGGTATGTCGTTCTCTTTTTTGTTTGCGTTTATCTTTTCCAAATCCCTGGTATAAGTGAGCTTATAACCACACTGTTTATATTGTATTTCTACATTTGAATATAAATTTTTCTCCGGAATATCTGCGTAGCCCCCGGGGCGGATTAAACTGGCAATCAAAAAAATAAGTCAGTAGAATTTTGCATTGTAAGCTTTAATATTGACCCGGAATCAAAATAATTAGTCGGCCCTCAAAAGGTAGGATTGGTGCAGCTGAAGTCACAGTAGTACAGAAGCCTAATCAGGGAACTATGTCGAAATCGGGCTGTTTTCCCTGCCCGACTAGTCATTCAGGCGGGGATTTCGACTGGCTTTTTTGCGGTACTTTTTTTCCATAAAAAAAGTACCAAAAGGTAAATTAGAAAAGATGATTTTGCAAGATTTCATAACTATAGTATAAAAAGCCAGTATCTTTTTTGAATACAATATGGAAGAATAAAAACTGCCAGCAAGGATTTCTGACTTTTTGAGGGTTAACTAATTAATCATTTATTATTTTGATAAAATGCTTGATTGGGGTCAAGCCTTCCGGTCATATAATCAGTAAAGAATTTTACGGAGCGACGCCCATCTTTAAATTGTTGGAGCAGGGGGTAGGGCTCACCGCCTTTTTCCTTTGCTTTACCGTCTTTTAAGCTAATCATGCCTTAATGCTATGGTTCCGGCTACTATAGCACCCTATTTTTGTGTTATAAATAAATTGAATCATGGATATGCAAAGTCAGGACCCAAATTTTAATACACCCCGCCATAACGGCCGTGTATTTGGCGGTCTGTTTTTACTCGTAATAGGAGCCATTTTCTTTTTGAAACAGGCTGATTTTTTCTTTTTGCCAAACTGGCTGTTTTCATGGCCAATGATATTAATAGCCATAGGTGTCTTTACCGGTCTCAAACATAATTTCAGGGGTGCTGGCTGGCTAATTCCCATTGTAATTGGTGGCATTTTTTTGGTTGACCGGTTTGACATTGGTTTTGACCTGCACCGGTTTATATTTCCTGCCATACTGATATGTATTGGTCTTTCCCTGATTCTTCGCCCTAAACATGGTGGCGGATGGGGCGGCGCCGGCTGTTACAGGAGAAACCGAAAGTACATTCAGCAGGATTACACTGGCATTACAGGCAATAGTAATACTGACAATCCAAAGCAACCAACGCCAGGTACAGATGCCCCGCCACGTGATTTTTACAAAGCGGATTATACTAATAGTGGTCAGGATTTTATAGATATTACCTCCGTACTAAGCAATTCGCAAAGAATTGTGGTATCTAAAAATTTTAAAGGAGGTGATGTAACCTGCTTTATGGGTGGTGCAGAAATAAATTTAACCCAGGCAGATATTACCGGTTCAGTAGTAATGGATTTAACCACAATCATGGGCGGTGTAAAATTAATTGTGCCTCCTAACTGGGAAATAAAATCTGAAATAAATACTATAATGGGTGGCGTGGAAGATAAAAGACAAGTAGGGGGCAAAATAATTGATTTTAATAAAGTACTTGTTTTGAAGGGCACTGCTTTCATGGGCGGTATAGAGCTGAGAAGTTTTTAAAAAAATATTATTTGTCCTGTTTACACAGCATTGTTTGTTAAGCCTGTATCCCTGGAAAACGAATACCCAACCTGTTCCGTCCAAATTCAACCAACCAAAATTTATCGTATGAACTGGTACCTCACAAAAATTGTTTATCAGATCATCTGTGGTGAAGGCAATCACACGCCCCAGTTTGATGAACAACTGCGTTTAATATCTGCCGGTGATGAACAGCAGGCTTTTCACAAGGCACAGCGCATTGGATTAATGGAAGAAGAAAGTTTCCTTAATCAAAAGAAACACCTGGTAAGATGGAAATTTATTGATGTATGTGAACTATATAAACTGAGTGACCTGATTGATGGCGCGGAAATTTACAGCCGCATACAGGAAACGGACGATGCAGGAAGGTTTATTGATATGGTCCGCAGCAAAGCTGATTACATAATGGGTGAAAACGTTTTACGTTCTTTACAATTAATTTAAACCAACCCGCTTTGGCTGCTATTCCATTTTCGCAAAAAAGATTCCTATTTATTTTTATTGCCTGGTGGCTTATATGGGCTACCATGCAGGCAGGAATTTTATATGGACTTGACTATTCACTGGAACTTAGTATCAAAGACAGCGTACTATCAAATCTTTTACTTGCCGGTGCGTGTATACTTATCAGTAATAATCTTAAATATTATCTGCCGCAGCAACAACGTTATGGTTACCTGCTTGCATTGTGCCTGTTAACTGCCGGCGCCTGGTTATTGGCCATTAAATATGTATTACCAAATGCCATTACCAATAATGAAAACGCCTATGAAGCATTCCTTATAAAATCGTTGCCCGTACGTTTTGCTGTGGCTTTTTTGGTCATTGGCTGTATGGCTATGATCAGTGTAATCTGGCATGGCTTTGAAGACCAAAAATCAAGTGTGCAAAGAAAAACGGAAGCCGAACAACTTACCAAAGATGCGGAATTATATAAACTACGCCAGCAACTACAACCACATTTTTTATTCAACAGCCTCAATTCAATTAATGCGCTTATTGGCACAAGACCGCAGGAAGCAAGAACCATGGTACACCAGTTATCAGATTTCCTGCGCGGCACTTTAAAAAGGGAAGAACAGCAATGGATATTGGTAGAAGAAGAACTGGAATACCTGCGGCTATATCTGGATATTGAAAAAGTGCGTTTTGGTAACCGCCTCTCAACAGTGTTTGAAACATCTGCAAATTCGCTGCAACTGAAAATACCTGCTATGTTACTGCAGCCTTTGGTAGAAAATGCCATTAAATTTGGGCTATATGACACTACCGGCGATACCATTATACGCATTGATACAGCCATCAGCAATGGCATGCTGGTGGTTACAGTTCAAAATCCTTTTGATGAAGAAACAGCGCAGCCCAGGCAGGGAACGGGTTTTGGCCTTCGTTCCATACAGCGGAGGCTATATCTTTTATTTGCGCGCAATGATTTACTTACAACAGCTGCACTGAATAATACATTTACCACTGTTGTAAAAATTCCGCAACCATTAACAGATCCTGCAAAAAATAAATCATCAAACAATAATAAAATTGACAAGATTTTATAAACAGCTATCATGAAAAAAGTTATTATTATAGACGATGAGCCACTGGCAAGAAGCATAGTAGCAGAATACCTGCAATCTTATCCGCAACTGCAACTGGTACAGGAATGCAGTGACGGGTTTGAAGGAATAAAAGCAATTATGCAGCACCAGCCAGATATTATTTTTCTTGATATACAAATGCCAAAAATCACCGGTTTTGAAATGCTGGAACTGGTAGAGCAGCCACCAGCAGTTATTTTCACCACTGCTTTTGATGAATATGCTATAAAAGCCTTTGAAACACATGCAGTGGATTATTTATTAAAGCCTTTCAGCAAAGAAAGGTTTGATAAAGGCATACAAAAATGGCTTGACCAAAAAGTAATAACAGCCCCGGCTCCCGCTGCTGCAACAGAATCATTACTTGAGACAGCTTCCCTGGCACCCGGACAGAACCAGCGGATTGTAGTTAAAAACGGTGCAAAGATCAAGATCATTCCGGTACATGAAGTACTGTACCTGGAAGCAGCTGATGATTATGTAAAAATTCATACTGCGGATAGCTATTACCTCAAAAATAAAACCATGGCGCATTTTGAAAAAGTGCTGGATACACAGCAATTTGCACGCTGTCACCGTTCGTATATGGTAAATGTGCAGCACATTGTTCGTATAGACCCGTATGAAAAAGACGGGCATATTGCCATTCTTAAATCAGGTGCAAAAGTACCGGTAAGCAAAACAGGTTATGTAAAATTGAGGCAGGTGCTGGGTTTATAAACAGTTTAAAGTTCAAAGTTTTTATATCAAAGTCTGTGCTATTTGTTCAACAGTCAAAAATTTAAAGTCGAATTGCATATCCTGGTTCCAGTGCGTCTGATTGTAATATGCAAATGCGTAATAAAAACTTCAGGCTATCAGGCGCTACACTTTTTTACCCGGTAATCAGTTGATTACAACAGCTTTCCGTTTACTACTTTACCTTTTTGGCTGCTCGTAAATTTACTACGTAAAACTACTATACATTGCTTTTTATTCCCCATTTATCAACACTGCCCAAAGCCTATAATTTAGCATCTGCCCATTGGTTATATTTGGATGCCTGTATATACATGCAGGTATTGAAACAGTGTCACAGTGATCATAAACAGCAAATCAAAACTAATTGACTCAGGAAAAAACCACCTGCCGGATCTGTCCAATGTGGTAGTAAAAGATCTGCGCGAATATGGCGTGGAGCAGGCCGGTACTTATAAAGGCGGTGTAGAAGCCTATAAGGGCATGCTGAATAAAATACGCAGCGGATCCATACTCACAGAGCAGGATTCTATGCGGTTGGTAGCAAAAACAGAAGAAACAAAAAGCAGGATACAAAAACAGATAGACGCACTGCTGGAAAAATACTATGAGCTGAAAAGCCGTGCAGATGAAATACATAACAGCCGCGATATTACAAAAGGCCTGGTCCCCATCAAACAAACAGAAATTAACCTGCTTAAAAACCAGGTAGATGAAATTGAAACGACCCGCGCTGCCGTTCACAATAACAAATACAACACATTTAGCTGGGGCACTTATATTTTTCTTTTCTTTTTGTTACTGGCTTTATCATTTTACCTGTTATACTTCTATATGAGTGTAGCAGACTTTGCGTTAAATGGCGTTGATCCCATGTCGCTTTTCCAGGAAGGACGATTGAATATCCAGTTGTTGCCCAACCTGCGGCGGCTTATTTATCTTATCATTAATTACCCGCCCCTTATTGTTTTTCCGACTATCTTTTTTGCATTGGGCACTGCTATCCATTTGTTTTCAGAAAAAGGGATACGCTTCAAAAAAATTGTTGTCGGCCTGCTTGTGCTGGTTTTTGTGGGCGACTTATTACTGGCTTTCCAGGTGCATGAAGGTGTAAATGAAATACTGATAAAAGCCAACCGCGAAGAGTTTAAATCACTGGTAGTACCTGTGTACGCAGACAGCCGCTTTTATCTTGTGCTGTTTCTTGGTTTTGGCGTATTTGCTATCTGGAGCGCTGTGTATTACTTATTACAGATGGAATGGCGGAAACGCAACCAGATTAAATTGCGTTACCAGCGCATTACCCGTTTGCAGGATGAAATTCTTGAGCTGGAAGAAAAACGTATGCTGTACGAAACAGAAATTAATCATATAGCCAAACGCATAGAAAACCTTAGTAAAGAAAAAGACAGGATGGTGCTTCCCGTTGATACCATCGAAAAAAATATCAATTATTTCCGCGATGGATGGAATGGTTATCTGTCTACTTTATACGGAAGGGATAAGGGAGAAGAGCAAATTAAAATCATCAATGAAGCGTCTGAAACCTATGTGCGCGAACTGAAAGAATTCCAGGAATCATACTTTAAATAACTATACATGCGGCGTTACGGATACCTGTTACTGACAGGTTTGTTTTTCTTATGGGGTTGCGATGAATTTCAGCAGGCAGTAAAAGATGCCAAGAAAGAAATTCCGCCACCGCCCAAAGACAATTATATCATCCTGCTTGACTTAAGTGACCGCATCCTTTATAATAACCAGCAGCAGGTGCCAAAAGATATTTCGGTAGTTAATTCTATTTACGGTGTTTTTAAATCGAAACTGGGTGTTAAAGATCCCACCCACCTTTACTATTCCCTTCACGATAAATTAAAAGTACTGATAGCCCCGCAGAAAACAACACCCAAAAGTTTGTATGATATGGTAGGCAGTCTCCGTATTGATTTGTCTGCCGAACAACCAAACAAAAAAACTGCACTGATAGAGGAAACGGAAAAAACTTTTAACAAAGTGCTGCCGGAAATATACAAACAGGCTGTTATAGGTAATAACAGCACCGCTTACTCCGGCGCAGATATCTGGAAATATTTTAATGAAGACCTTGCCGATGATTTGGAAAAAGATGGCCAGAATACGCTCTTCATTATCACTGATGGCTATATGGATCTTGAAAAAGCGGAAGAACGCCCCTCACAAAACAACCGCTTTGCTTCCTGCTCGCAAATCATTAACACCTTAAAAAAATATCCTGACTGGGAAACTAAATTTACTGATGGGGATTACGGTTTACTCCCAATCACAAAAAAAATTACTAACCTGCGGGTAGTTTTATTGCAGGTAAATCCCAGAGAAGAATGGAACGGTGAATATAGCCTGCTGACCAAAATCTGGGGCAAGTGGTTTACTGAAATGGGTATCAGTAATTATCGTTTTATAAAAGACGATAACGTAAATGAGGTAAAAGAGTCCATGGAAAAATTTATGGATGTAAAAGTAGCGGGTAAACCCGTTGCCGTACAATGGACAAAAATTACAACCATAGACAGCAACCTGTTTGCGTTACCCGATGTTCCGGTAAAAGAAAAAATTACGGCTGCTTTACCAGCCACTACCACTGTTGCCACGAAAAAGAAACCGGTTACCACTGCTCCCTTAATTACGCGAAACACGCACGATGCGGGAGCGCCGGATGAATCTGATGCAGGTATACTTACCGGTAAAAAAAAAGATAATCCTGCGGTAAAAAAATCAACGGCAAAAGATGATGGTGATATTTTAAAAGATGGTACGCCGGCCAATGGCTTTAATACAGGAATAAAAAAAGAATCAAAAAAAGAACCGCTTACTATTTCTGGCAAACACAAACTATAATACCTGTGGCAAACCCGGCACTTTGCATTACCTAAACTTAGTTGGGATCAGCATGAAAAAATTTATCCTCATATTTTTTGTTGGCCTTTTTGTAATCAGCACTGCAGGTGCACAGGATTATTACAGGAAAATAAACAATGCACTCCGTTATATAAAGCTGGGCAACACATTACGTGAAGCCCAGCAATATGATTTGAGTGAAAAATATTTGCGCCAGGGTTTACAAATAATAACTGAACAAGGCGATAAATACTGGGAGGCCGCTACTTACGAAAACCTCGGACTGCTGTATAAAGACCAGGACAAACCCGAAGATGCGGCCCGCTATTTTAATAAGGCCCTGGCTATATACCGGCAGTTAAAAATGTCTTTGAGCGAAAAAGCACTTGAGCAAATGCTGACGGGTGCAGAAGGCAAAGAACAATCTTATGCCGGTATTGAAATTGGCGCTAAAGGCATTAAACTAAGTATTTTAAGTATACAGCTTAACAGCAGCGGGGAAGTAGAATATATTTTGAAATCAGATTCATCCGTTAACCCCGAACCCGCGGCACTTACCCCACAATCTCAACAGGAAACAGCTGATGCACTGAAGAAGTTCATTGATATTGCCAGGAACCGTTATGGCATTGGCAATGAAAAAATATACATAGTGATCAGCAGCGGACTAAAAACTGAGCTTGACAAAAAAGATAAAGTAAATGAATTCATAAAAACAGTTACCCCTGCGGGGGCAGACTTTCCTATAAGATCAGTTACCTCTGCAGAAGAGGCAGAACTTTCTGTGCTGGGAACAGTTCCACCCAGGCGCAGGTACAGTACCAGCTTAATTGATGTGGGCAGCAATAAAACCAATGGCGGCTATTTTATGGATGCATCACAATCTTTTGATGCAGTGTATTTTCCGGTTGGCACCAAGAGTTTTGTCTCCATGGTAAAAAATAAAAATCCTTTTAACATTAATGAGTTTGCACGCTATGCAGAAACTATTTTTAAAGACAGTCTGTCACGTATTGTGCGTGATGAACTGGGCCGCCGGGCGGGATTGAGAAACCGGAGCGCTACCTACCTGGGTGGCGGCATTGTCTGGTGCATTGCTACTTATTTATATCCTGAAAAGGTAGATGACAATTATGTTGAACTAACGCCGGACGACATACGCCGTTTTCGCAATATGGTGGTAAACAATTTTACAAAAACTATTCAGCCCGACATATCAAACATTACCAATGAAACACTGATGCTGGATGCCAGGAAAACCATCAGCCGCGCGCAAAACACGTACGACCAGGAATCACTGATTGCAGGCGCTGTGTGGATTGACGGACTCATGAAAGAATTAAACACCACGCAACCAGTCAAGCGTTTTTATTTTTCAAAATATGCGTATGTAGGCTGGATATCCGGTTACATTTCCAGGGCTGTTGCAGAAGAATATAAAAAGAAGAACGAGCAGTAATGCTGCATCCCGGGTGCTGTCTCACCGCCCGGGTATTTCGTTCGGTGGGACACCGACCGAGGGGAAGAATATAAAAAGAAGAACGGGCAGTAATGCTGCATCCCCGGGTGCTGTCTCAACGCCCGGCTATTTCGTTCGGTAAGACCCATCCGGGGAAGAGGTGTTTTCACCAACAATAATCCACAGAAGCCGATGTTATGATCTCCCGTAAATATTCCTGCTTAAAAAATCATTTGTAAACTTACCGTTGGGATCGTATTCCTTTAGCATTTTTTTAAACGCAGGCAGCTTTTCATACAGCGATGCCAGATGCACCGGCGCCATCGTAAATAATTTACCCCAATGTGGTTTGGCGTTAAAAGGAGACAGCTCTTTTTCTATTACCGGCAATAACTTTTTTACTGCGGGCCAGTCCTGCTTCCAGGTAAAATGAATGGTAACAGATGGTTGTTTGTAACAGGGGCTCATCCAGTATTTGTCTTCATCAATGGTGCGTATTTCAGAAATCAGCAGGTGTGGACCTACCTGCTTACCCAGCCGCGCAATTGCCTGTATGGCTTCTACTGCGTGTTTGCGTGGAACAAAATATTCCGATTGCAGTTCAACACCGCTGCTGGGTGTAAAACCCATTTTAAAATGCGGCAGCCTTTCATACCATTCGCCCGGTACGCCCATCTGTTCGGTGCAATTTTCTGCAGAAAGATCTGCAATGGGATGAAGGTTCTTTGTAGCCGCCTTTGCACCAAAAAAACCAGCGGTAAAATCAATCTTGTTTCCTTCTGCTATCTTGCTTTTTATCCAAACCTCATTGATGTTTTCAGACTGCCAGTCCGTAAAAAAACTTACACTGTAGCCGGCACCGGCTATCTCTTCAAAATGATCTTTTAATTGCACCATTGGCAGCTGTTCAAATACATCCTGCCGCATTTTAAATGCCGGTTGCAGATCAAGTGTAACCTTTGTTATTACGCCAATTCCGCCTAATCCTACTACTGCTGCATAAAATTTTTCACCATCTTTATCACGGTGCAGTGTAACGGTTTCTCCGGCTGCAGTAACAAATTCTATTGCTGCAACAGCCGTTGCCAGGTTGCCATTTTTTATACCAGAACCATGCGTAGCAGTTGTACAGGCGCCGGCTACAGAAATATGTGGCAGGGAAGCAAGATTGTGCAGCGCAAATCCCTTGCTGTCAAGAAAAGGACATAGCTGCCCGTAATTCATGCCTGCCTCAATGGTTACTGTACGCGCCACTGCATCTAGAGCAACCACTTTATTCATTTGCTTCAAAGAAATAAAATTGTCTTTGCTGTCAGCGATACTATTAAAACAATGACGGGTACCCAGTACTTTTACTTTGCTGTATTTTTTTACAAGTTTGGTCACCTGCTCCATGGATTCAGGAAAATACAACCTGTTTGTACTATACTCCAGATTACCTGCCCAGTTTTTAAGTTTCTCCCCGGGCATTAAATCTATAAATGGTGAAAACAATGGTGCAGTCATCAGCGTGGAAGATAATTTAATAAAAGTTCTTTTTTTCATTGTACTGTTTTATGGCAGTTGCATGATCGTATGATATGTTCTCAGCAGGTAGCTTTTATTGTTTAAATTTACTGGTAAAATCTAATTAAAAGCATGAAAACAATCCAGGCACTCTTTTTCCTGTTTTTCCTGTTTATCTCAGTAAATGTTTTTTCGCAGGCCACTGAAACATCCCCGCAAAAAATAAGACGGCTGGAAAATATGGAAAGAACAGCTATAATGAACAGGGATACGGCCATGCTGTTCAAACTATGGTCGGAGGATTATGTAGTTAACAACCCTAACAATATGATTTTAACTGCCGGGCAAATAAAAGCGTTTATCAGGAGCGGCGGCATTGACTCTTCTTCTTTTACGAGGAGCATTGAAAAGATGGTTTTTATAAAAGATGTAGCAATAGTTATGGGTACAGAAATCATGTTGCCAAAAAATAAATCAGACAATGGTGGCAAAAATACTACCCGCCGCTATACCAATATATGGATCAAAAGCGATACAAGTTGGCAATTATCTGCCAGGCAAGCTTCCAATATAACCGTACAATAATTTTGACACCGGTACCTAAACTATTTGACACGAAATCCAGGACGGACAACTGCCAGCTGAAGCCTCACGGCTCTCACGCTTCCCCTCCTAACCACAATGCGCCGTTGATTGAATTTCTTGACGCACCTGTTACAGAGGAAAGTACATTGTATTCCTCGCGCCAGCGCAATACCCCTATCAATGCCATAATAAGCGCTTCTTTATAATTAACCAGTTGCTTATCCGGCACAATGACTTCTATGCCGGTTTCTTTTAATTGTTCACTGATTTGTTCCACCATAAAACTATTAAACCCACCACCGCCGGTAATAAGAAGCTTTGATCCATTTGCACCTGATACATCGTTTATAACTTTTTTTACAGAGAACTTTATCTGCAACGCAATGTGCTCAACATAAGTTCTTAAAGCATCTGCTGTGGAAAGCTGGTATTGCAGTACCAGCGGGAAAACCGTTGCTGTCCCAAAATCATTCCCAAGCGATTTGGGAAAAGCC
>JBDSOC010000254.1:0-14773 GCA_039915085.1 Chitinophagaceae bacterium | reverse complement strand
GGAAGATTGATTTCATAATAAAATGCAAACCGGCTGCCACCAACTGTAAGACCAATATCCGGTATCACTGCATCGCCAATGCGATAGCCTGCGCCGCATGAAATGGCATTGTGCGCACTATCATCCAGGTTGCGGGTGTAAATAGCTCCGATAAAATGTTTATTTATCCCATCCTGCCAGCTGAAGCTGGCATAACCGCCGATAGCATCTTCATTAGTGATGGCCGTCATATAACCAGCCTGGATTCCATTGTTAGCCTGTAAGCGGGCAGCATGCGTCCACTCAGTATATGGGTGGTTAAAATGAAGAATGGATCCACCCAAATACCATTGCTTTTTTTCTCCATTATGAAAAACTGAAACACCGGCACCGGCGGTAAAATACCCGTACGAGTAACCAGACTGAAAAGGATCGCTGGCAATCGCCGGCCCAAGCGCACCATATTTGTCAAACTGATCCGGAAAGTGATCAAAAGTTCCAAGTCCAACCCTGCTGAAAGTATATGCCCCCTGAAACCCCGCCGCCAGGTAAGTATCATCCCCATTCAATGGCAGTGCGTAAGAGAAGGCCATCATAGCCGTAGAAACATTCATGAACCTGTCATTTGAGCTTTCGGCATTTATACCAGCTGCAAGATTCATGAAGGGAATATCATCTTCCCGATCTTTGTCCCTGCCAATTAATGGTAGTTCAATGGTTGCAGCCTTACTTGTATAAGCAATAATATTCGGGTAATTAACACTCCGTATGCTTATATGCGCCTGCGGTAATTTATTGGTTTTTAGCGCCGGATTGTACCAGATGTTCATATCCTGTCCTTGCGTGAAATGCGCATCTTGTGCCCTGGCAACAGTTGTGGCTGCCACAACTGCTGTAAGCATTGACAGGTTGATCACTATTTGAAAATATTTCAATTGTGCAGTTTTAATTCCTGGTGTGTATCTGCCGAACGAAAAAAGAGCGATGTTGGTATGCAGTACGAGCATTAAATTTTTACAACAAAAAGTTTTTTTAAAAATATTTCAATGCTTTGTTTAATGGTGACAGCAGCCAGATTTTAACAGGGACAAGATTAAGACTGGTTGTAACCGGCATTGGCTACCTTACAGTTTAAAGATTAATTTATGGAAACCCTTTATAACATCGTCACCTACAACCACCAGCACTATCCAGAAATAACAGATGAAAAAGGAAGGAAGGCGGTAGAGAAGTTAATAGCAAAGCTTCAATTTCTGGAAGTAGAAATTCTGCCGGTCACCGATGGTACGATAAATATTTCGCCTACAGGCAATGTCTTCATTCACAATTATCCAACAGTACTGCACAGAAAAATGAATTTGGTATGAATAAAAGTGGTTCTTTCGCCACCCGTTCTGCAAGTAACAAATAATAACACAGCAGCCCCGTGGTTTGTACAAAACTATCCACAGCCAGGGTTCCCATGCGATTCATAAACTGTATATTTGGTTACGGAAAATAAAGCAGTTTTCAGGAGCTCCCGTAATTTTTATTGGTATTAAAGACGTCATGCTTTACAGCCCTTAATCTGATTTGCTGCTGGTTCAACATTTTTTGCTCTGCCTATGTCAATAAAGTACTTGTATAAAATCCTGCTGCTGGTAAGCTATGTGTTTTACGTAAATACCCTATGTGCATCCGATCAACCCAATATCACCTACCTGGGAATTGAGCAGGGCCTCTCCAATAACTCTGTAACATGCAGTTTCCAGGATCATAAAGGCTTTATCTGGTTTGGCACCTATGATGGATTAAACCGTTACGATGGGTATGACTTCAGGGTCTTTCGCAACCGCCTGCATGATACCACATCGCTGCCTAATAATCGCGTTGCCGTCATCACAGAAGATTTTGCAAAAACAATATGGGTTGGAACAAGAAGCGGGGCGGCTAAATACGATGAAGTAACCTCCTCTTTTTCTTCTATTAGCTATATATCACGTGGCGAAAAGCTGCCGAAGAAAATCACCGCTACCGTAAACGCAATAAAAACAGATGCGGCCGGAACTATTTTCATTGCAACGGACGAAGGCCTTTTTATGTACGAAGAAAACAGCCGTGCCGCTGCACCTGTATTTATTTCGGGCGATACCAGTCACGCATCCTTCCAGGCCATGGCGGTTGAATGCGATAGTATGCGCCGGGTTTGGATTTATGTTCGTGAAAAAGGATTGTATTTGTATAATCCCCGTTTACAATCATTGCAATTGGTAAATGCTGAAATTAAGAGCGGCATTTGTCTCGAATCAAATACAAACGGAAGCCTTTTGCTGGGCGCGGATGATGGCTTATATAACTATTCGACAGCAGAAAATAAATTTTCGAAATTATTCACCAGCGGCAACAGGATCGTGCAGGTATCCAAATATAATAACCTCCTGTATATCTCCTCAGATGGAAACGGCATTTTTACAATGAATATTTCCTCTGGAAAAATTGAACCACTGATTCAACCCCTGTCAAAAAAACAGCTGTCCAGCATTTGCACTTCTTCGGTGCTAAAAGATGTTGATGGAAGGCTATGGATCGGCACATTTCGTGGTGGCATAAACGTTTTAGATCCTCAAAAAAATAAATTCAGGACCATTGCACATGATCCGCTGGAGGCAAACAGTCTTATTGGCAATTTCGTTACCTCCTGCAGTGAAGATGCTGACGGCAATTTGTGGCTGGGAACAGATGGAAACGGCATCAGTTGCTGGAACAGAAAAAAAAATACGTTTGCGAGTTACCGTTATCCTCTTCAAAGTCCGCAATTACGCAGCAGCAATTTCGTTACAGATATTCTTATTGATTTTAAAAATAATATCTGGTTAGCCACCTGGGGCGGCGGCGTAAACCGTTTCAATAAAAAGTCAGGGACGTTTGAACATTTTAACTGCGTAAATACTGAATTGCGGAAAGAAGACAGGAATCAGTTCATACTCTACCAGGACAAACACAATACCCTTTGGGCAGGCAGTTGTCTTGAAGGCGGATTGTATTATTTTAATGACCACCGGCTGAAATTTGAATTGTATGATTACCGGTTGAAAAACATCCTGGCGATGTATGAAGACAATAGCGGTCAATTATGGGCCGGCGATTTTTCTTCATTGATACTGGTTGACCAGGTTAAAAAGCAGCACCGCCGTTATGAGCTTGGATACGCCATTCGTTCCATTCTTGAAGATCAGCAGGGTAATTTCTGGGTGGGCACAGAAGGAGGGGGCTTGTTATTATTTGACCGAAGCAATGGCAGGTTTACCAGGTTCTCAGAAACAGAAGGACTGTCAAACAATTCGATTTTAAAAATACTGGCTGATAAAAAAAATAATTTATGGATCAGCACATTTAACGGCATTTCTCTTTTTAATACCATCACTAAAAAATTCAGCAACTTTTCCCAGTCGGATGGTCTTCAGAGTAACCAGTTTAATTACAATGCGGGGCAGATACTCCGATCAGGCGAGTTTGTTTTTGGTGGTATTAAAGGGCTTAATATATTTTATCCCGATAGCGTAATTAACCGTTTAAGCCCGCCTGCCGTTTTATTGACTGGCCTTAAAGTGAACAACAAAACTATCCAGTATGATAAAAGTTATATTTCCAAACGCAGCAGCGACAGAATTGAAAGTATTACGCTGCCTTTTGACAAAGCAGTGCTTGCCATTGATTTTGTTGCACTCAATTATACTGCTTCCGATAAAATCAAATATGCCTATTACCTCGAAGGCTGGGACAAGGGATGGAATTATGTCGGAAAAATCCGGACGGCAAATTACACCAGGATAAATGAAGGTTCTTATACTTTTCATGTTAAAGCCTGTAGTGGTTCAGGTGCGTGGAGTGAATGGCAGGAGCACCTGGTTATTACAATACTGCCACCGTGGTACAGAGCCTGGTGGGCCTATTTGCTTTATATCACCATTGCCAGTGCGCTTATTTATACATATGTCCGTTACAAATCAATCAGCGCCCGGCAATCTTATGAAATTGCCCTTGCCAAAATAGAAACAGAAAAACAAAAAGAACTAAATGAAAAAAAACTGTCATTTTTCACCAATATATCGCATGAGTTCAGAGCACCGCTTACGCTGATCATTAACCCGGTCAAAGAACTGCTCCACCACCCGGAAAAAAAATCCGGGGCCGTGGATCTTCATCTTGTATACCGTAATGCCCGGCGCCTGTTAAGCCTGGTAGATCAGTTGCTGCTTTTCAGAAAAGCCGATACAGAAGGTGATAAGTTACAGCTTGATTGGGTAAACTTTTATGAGCTGTGCCAGGAAGTATATGTATGTTTTTCTCACCAGGCAAAAACAAGAAATATCAATTACCAGTTTTCTGGCAGCAATCATACACTTGAATTGCTGGCAGACAAAGAAAAAATAGAGATAATTTTATTCAACCTCTTATCAAATGCATTAAAATTTACGCCGCCTGGTGGAACTGTTTCTATTGAAATAGCAGAGAAACATAATATTGTTGAACTAACGGTCTCAGATACGGGTTGCGGTATAGACCCCGGCACAGGCAACCGGCTGTTTGAAAAATTTTACCAGTCAAAAAACGGCCAGGGTTCCGGTCATAAAGGTTTTGGCATTGGATTATTCCTGGTAAATCAGTTTGTTCAGGCACACAAAGGCACTATTTCTTATAAAAGCACCATTGGGGAAGGCACCAGCTTTATTATCCAGCTCCCCGTGCCCATAGCAAACCATTCCAGGAAAATTAATGAGCACCTGGCTGATGAAGATACCCGCAGAAAGCCTTTGCTTGTTGAAGAATTACTGGCAGATCTTGAAGCGGATACAGAAGAAAATGCGTCACCGGAACACCAGCAAAATATGGCAAAAGACTTCGTTCTGCCAGGGTTGTCTGACATGGTTTCAGAAAAGAAAATAATTCTGCTGGTAGATGACGACACCGGTATGCGTGAGTACCTCGGCAGAATATTTGCAGGCCGCTTCCTTGTGTATGAAGCAGCCAACGGCGAATCCGGGATGCAGATGGCAGAAGCCTATGTGCCCGACATTATTATTAGTGATGTTATTATGGATGGAATGAATGGAGTGGATTTTTGCAACAGGATAAAAACACATCCTGAGCTCAACCACATTCCTGTAATACTTTTAACTGCCACCAGTTCTTCAGATATTAAATTAAAAGGAATTGAATGCGGCGCAGAAGATTATATCACGAAACCCTTTGAAAATGATTTATTGGTGGCAAGGGTTGACAATATCCTTAAAAACCGGAATGCCATTCAGCAGTATTTCCTTGATACGATCACGCTGCGTAAAAACGGAACAAAGGTTTCGGCGCCTTACCGCGAATTTCTTGACCGTTGCATATTTATTATTGAAAAAGAAATCCTCAACGAAGACTTTACCATCAGGACATTTGCCCGTGAAATGGGCATGAGCCATTCAAGCCTGTATAAAAAAGTCAAATCAATTTCCGGCTTATCGCTAACGGCCTTCATTCGTTTTTTAAGGCTCCGCAAGGCAGCCCTTTTGTTGCTGACCACCAGTACAAATATCAATGAAGTAGCCATCCAGGTGGGTATTAACGATGTCAAATATTTCAGGGTTCACTTCCAGAAATTGTATGGGATGAACCCCTCCGCCTACATAAAAAAATACAAAGACAGCTTTAACCGCGATTTCAGCATTATTAGCTAGATAAGGTAGTCAAAATTATTATTTTGACCCCTTTTTTTATGATTTATACCCTCCCCTTTTAAAAAAGATAAGGTTAAAATTGTAACTGAATGACGGCTCCAGTATTCAGTTGCCGGAAAAATTATTCCAGCTTCCTGCTGCTCATAACGGGCACGCTCACTCATCTAAATATTAACCAAAATATCTTGCCATGCGAAAATTAGTTTGTTTACTTATCTTATGTAGCACCTTTCATGCCCGGCTTCTTGCACAACAAATGGTAACTGGTAAAGTCTCTGTAGCAGATTCTGTTTTGGAAGGTGTTACCGTTCTGGTTAAAGGGGGAAACCAGGCTGCAATAACCAACGCAAAAGGTGTGTTCCAGATTTCAGTTCCCGCCAACGCGGTATTATTATTTAGTCACGTAGGCTATAGTTTGCAGGAAGTAGCAGTTGGAAGCCGTACCAATATACAGGTACAGCTCCAATCCACCAACCAGGGCCTTCAGGATGTGGTGGTAGTGGGTTATGGTACGCAGAAAAAAGCCAACCTCACGGGTTCTATCGCTACTATTTCCGCCAGTGCATACAAAGATCAGCCGGTGGTGAGCGTCAGTTCTGCTTTGCAGGGACGCGCATCGGGTGTTGCCGTTAGTACCGCATCGGGCGCACCGGGTGGCGTCGTAAAAATAAGGATCCGGGGCATTAACTCCATTAACTCCAGCAACGACCCACTTTTTGTGGTGGATGGTGTTGCATTGGGCAGCACCAGTTTCCAGGATATCAATGTGAATGATATTGAATCCATGGATGTATTAAAAGATGCATCCGCTACTGCTATTTATGGTTCAAGGGGCGCCAATGGTGTAATCATCATTACTACCAAAAGTGGCAAGGCCGGTAAAATGGTGGTTGAGTTCAATACATTTCTCAGCAGCAATAAAATAAAAAAATATGATCTGCTGGGCCCTGCCGCTTATGCTGAGCAGGCCAATCATATTTCCGGCACAACCGTTATTTCCAATCCCGGTAGCGGAACGGACTGGCAGGACCAGGTATTTCGCAAGGGCATCACCCAGAATTACCAGCTTTCAGTATCAGGTGGCACTGATAAATCGCGTTATTACCTGTCTGGTTATTATGTAAACCAATCTGGTATTATTACCAATACCAGCCAGCAAAAAATAGCTCTCCGTTCAAATATAGACAGCAAATTAACCGACCGCCTGAGCGTAGGCGTAAACCTCTTTCTTACCAATATTCAATCGCTCAATAACGGTGACCTGGGCAGCAAGGCCAACCCGGTTGTATCCTCTCTCGCATGGGCGCCAACCGAACCGGTGTATGACAGCGCCGGCCACTATAACCGGTACGCGGTATCGCCCATCGGCCCTAACCCTTACATGATTGCAAAAGAATCCAATTATCCCGGCAAGTCGAATACCGTTGTGGTAAATGCCAAAGTAAAATATGATATTAATGACTGGTTGAGTTTCAGTACAAACTTTGGCGTTGATGCAAACTTCTACAGGAGTTTTTATCTCAACAATGAATGGATCAACCAAACCAATATTTCTTCAGGCCAGGGATACAGTGATAATTACACATTACAGAATAGCAATGTGCTCACCTATCATAATATCTTTAATAAGATTCATAACCTTACGGTAACGGGTGTATATGAACAGACATCTAATAAATACAGTGGCTTTGCTGCTGATGGGGGCGGCCTTTCTTCTACAACTTATGGTTATTATGCACTTCAGCTGAACGCTACGCAGGGTATCAGTTCTTATTATTCCAACTGGGGCCTGCAATCATTTTTGGGAAGGATATCTTATTCTTTAAAAGATAAATATTTATTAACTGCTACTTACCGTGCAGATGGATCTTCCAAGTTTCAAAGCACAAAAAATAAATGGGGTTACTTTCCTTCTGTATCTGCCGGCTGGCGCCTTTCAGAAGAAGACTTTATTAAGGACATGAATACTTTTTCCAATCTTAAACTCCGGGCCAGCTGGGGCATTACCGGCAACCAGGCCATTGCTCCTTACAGTACACTTGGGTTGCTTAACGGGCAACAATATTCATATGGAACGGGCACTTCCTACCAGGGATATACATTGGGCAACCCTTCCAATCTCAATCTTAAATGGGAAACCACCAAACAATGGGATATTGGTGCAGACGCAGGTTTACTGGCTGGCCGTGTAAATATTTCCATGGATTATTTTTCTAAAAAGACAGATGGTTTATTGCTGCAAAAAACGATTCCAGATTATGATGGTGGCGGATCGCAATGGGTAAATCTTGGTGCAGTTACCAATAAAGGATTTGAGTTTTCAATAAACGCAACGCCAGTAAGAACAAATAATTTTAGCTGGAGCACCACCTTAAACTTTACCAGTTATAAAAGCAGGGTAGACAACCTGGGCGGACAGGATATTATTTATGCAGGTTCCCCGGGTTCTGGTTTAATCAATACTTCTATACAGGTGGTAAAACCTGGTTATGCGCTGGGTTCTTTCTATCTGATTCCATGGGAGGGTGTCTACAACGCGGATGATGCAACCCTGGGTTTTAAAGCTGGTGATAATAAATACCGCGATGTAGATGGAAATAAATCCATTGGTTATGAAGATCGCGTTATCTCTGGTAATTCCAATCCAACTTTCCAGTTTGGATTTAATAACGATATCAGCTGGAAAGATTTTTCGCTGAACGTATTCATACAGGGTTCGCAGGGAAATAAAATATTCAATGGCACCTATGCGGCAATAGCTGCTCCTTCAAGTGATATCAGGTATCCTACCCTGGCCGCCTCTGCCAATTACTGGTCCAGCAAAAATCCCGGTTCAGAGTGGGCTGATCCCGCCAGCAAGACAGGCAGAAGCTATATTGAATCAACGCACTATCTCCAGAACGGAAGTTATGTTCGTTTAAAAAATATCAGCCTGTCTTATACAATTGGAAAAAAACTGGCTGGGTTTGGCAATATCCGGTTATCGCTAAGCGCACAAAATATTATTACGGCTACCAAATACAAAGGATTTGATCCGGAAGCAGATACCATGGGCAACAGTGATATTTCATCCGGCATCGATCTTGGCGCCTACCCTAACCCACGCACGATAACCATTGGACTAAATGCTAAATTTTAATTAATTAAAAGAAATTTTTATGAAAAAATATCTTGCAATTTTCGCTATTTGTACAATAGCAACTTCCTGTGGCAAAGAGTTGCTGACAGAAACTCCCAAGGTACCTACCGGAACAGCTTTCTATGGCAATTCCAACGATCTGGCACTGGCGTCAACCGGTTTATATGCATTAAACAATGTGGCTTTTAACCAGGTAGCTGGTTTTGCAACCTGCTATGGAAGCGATGATGCAGGCGTTGCACGTATCGGTAACAAATTGTCATTTTCTGATTTTGATACATTTCAGCCAAACTCTTCCAACGATAGAATGACCAACTGGTGGAGTAGTTTTTATGCTACCATAAAATCCTCTAATTCCATGATCCTGAATTACGATAAGGCTACTGCAACTGCCGATGAGAAAAACAGGGCGGCGGGCCAGGCCTATTTTCTGAGGGCGCTAAGTTATTTTTTTCTTACCCGTACCTGGGGCGGCATTCCGCTTACAACAGATAACAATGTTGATTATTCCAGGCCTAAAGCTACTCCTGCTGAAATATATACATTGATTGTTGCAGATCTGCAGAAGGCCGAAACAATGTTACCCGATAGCTGGAGCGGCCTGGGTGTGCAATTTCAGAGCGGGGTAAACGTGGCACCCACCAAAGGATCGGCCAAAGCACTGCTGGCAAATGTTTATCTTACTATGGGAGGGTGGCCATTAAAACAAAACGATAAATATGCGCTGGCCGCGGCAAAAGCAAAAGAAGTGATTGATAACAAAACAAAGTACAGTGTAGCGCTGAACCCCAGTTTCAGTAACCTCTGGAAAAAGGAATATCAATACAATAATGAAGCTGTATTTGCCTGTTACTATAATAACAATGTGCCCAATACGCCCTGGAACCAATGGAATATGATGGGCCCCAATTCTTCTCAGCCCGGAGATGAAAATGGCTGGGACGATTGGTTCGGTGAAATCACATTCTACAATAATTTTCCGGCTGGTGCACGCAAAGACGCTACCTATCAATCAGTGTATATAGTTAATGGTGCAGCAAAAGCATGGCCGCAAACCGCACTGAAACATCCTTATTTTCAAAAATACCGTGATGATGCCAGTTATGATCCCGTTACGCATGTGGGCAATTGGGCAGGCGATCATACTGTATATATTATACGCTATTCAGAAGTGCTGCTTACCTATGCTGAAGCACAGGCAAGGGCTGGTGCGCCAGATGCTTCGGCATACAGTGCAATTAACCTGGTAAGGCAGCGTGCAGGGCTTGGCGACCTGGTAGCCGGTCTTGGTCAAAAAGCTTTTGCTGACTCGGTGGTGGCAGAAAGAGGATGGGAGTTTGCCGGTCTTGAACCTGCTGCCCGCTGGTTTGATCTGTTGCGTACCGAAACAGTTGGAAAAGCAAATTCCGTTCGCAACGCAGGTGAAGATCTTTTAAAAGGTATACCGGATGATGCAACGCATACTTTTTACTGGGCGCCCATTCCAATTAATGATCAGCAATTAAATCCAAATTTACATTAAACCAATCCCGAAAGCAATCTCCCTGGTGTCTTGCAATACAGTATCGGAGTGATTGCTTGTTTTAATTGAATGTTCCGGCAGTAGAAGCGGATGTTCTAATATAAAATAAAAAATTTCATAGGCAGTAGTTTCGGTTTTGGCCTGATTAGAGCAAAAAGAGAGAACACAGGTTCTCTTTTTTTTAGTATTGCAGACGCTCAAGCATATTCAATATAAACATCCTGCTGTGGATAAGAAGAGATGTATGATGGATTATTTAGTGGCTGCGCGGGCACTTCTTTCAGTTCAGGTGTATTGGGAAATTATAGCCTCTCTTTTAAAATTGGGAACTTTTGATGAGCACCGGGGGAATGAAACTGGTTTCCTGTTGTTTCCGGTTATTTGAATCATTGCCGTGGCATAAACTGGTGCCTGATCAAACAAGTGATATCATTCTTACCGGAAGAGCAACTTTTGCTCAATTGATTATATCTGTGCGGCAAGGACAACTGATAGCAGCAACATCCTGTATATTCCCAAAGGACAACCGTTTATTATCAATGCCCGTAAAATTTCCGGTAAGCCCTCAGAGGATTATAGACATTATTATTAGATTCATGGTATCTATGGCTATAATTAAGCTATTGTTATTTATTACTGCAACCGGAAAGTAATGGGCTGTTTTTTATAAGATTTTACTTTTCTTCCAAACTGGATGGCAGGCTTCCAGTATGGACTGTTCCTGATAACACTTACTGCTGCTTCCTGCAATAATTCCGGCCCGCTGATAGCTTCTATATCACTTAAGGCGCCATTTTTATCAACAATAAATTGTACTACTACCGTACCTTCTATTTTTTTACGCACCGCTTTTGTTGGGTAGGTTAAATTACTACTCAAAAAACGTGACCAGCCAGCAACGCCCCCGGCAAATTCAGATTCTATTTCTACATGCCTGAAGGCAGAATCACTGACTATCAGTGAATCTATAGAGAGTGAAGCCTGGGCATGTAAAGAACCGGCAATGATAAGTTGCAACAGCAGCAGGTAAAAAAGTTTCATTGAAAATGTTTTAACGGCATTAATACTAAATACCCGGTTATACTTTTTATTTCACAGAGGCTTACGCCCTTTTTGCATTTTGCAGGTGAAAAGAAATTTTACCGTGAAGATCCTCGGGCCTGAAAGGCTTCGGTATAAAATCGATGAATCCCTTTTGCAGCAAATCTGCCAGCATATTATCATAAGCCGCTGCAGTAAAAGCAAGTATGGGTATCTCAGGATTTATTTTTTTAATTTCAAGTAAAGCTGTGGCGCCATCCATTTCAGGCATTTCAAGATCAAGCAGTACCAAATCAAATTCGCCTTTTTTAAATTCTTCAACAGCTATTTTTCCATTCACCGCTTCAGTAAGTTCAATACCCCATTTCTTTAAAAAACGTTTTGCAATGGCCATGTTCACCGGGTTGTCTTCGGCAAGTAAAATTCTTGTACCATCAAGCTGGCGCAGATCTTTGGTTTTATCTTCATTAATATACATTTTACGGTGTATGTTAATGTTCCACTCTACCGTAAACTGAAATACGCTTCCCTTACCCGGACTGCTTTCAAGAATCAATTCACTGTTAAACATGCTTACCAGTTCTTTACTAATGGAAAGACCCAAACCGGTTCCTCCGTATTTGCGGGTAGTGTCTACATCCGCCTGCGTAAAGCTGGCAAATATTTCCTTTTGTTTTTCTTTAGGGATACCAATGCCGGTATCTACTATCATAAACTGAATGGTTATCTTACTGCTGGAGGCAAAGAGTCTTTTTACAATAAGGCATACACTGCCTTCTTTTGTAAATTTCATTGCGTTTGAAAGCAGGTTAGACAACACCTGGTTTACCCTTGTTTGATCGGTGATTACTTCCGTGTCCAGGCCTTCGTCTATTTCTGCATAGAAATGCAGGCCTTTTGAGGTAATCTGGGGAGAAAACTGTGCTGCTATTCTTGTAACAAGTTCTTTAATATTGACCGGCGCAGCTTCCAGTTCAAGTTTGCCCGCTTCAATTTTATTATAATCAAGGATATCATTTATCAGCAGCATCATATGTTCGGAAGAATATTTCAGGATATCCAGCTGAGGTTTCTGTCCTTCCAGGTAATTCTCGTACAGTAATAAATTAGATGCTCCTATAATACCATTGAGCGGTGTTCTTAATTCATGACTCATATTTGATAAAAACCGTGATTTGATTTTGGCTGCTTCTTCCGCTTTTTGCTTAGCCTTCATTAATGCGAACTCAGTCATTTTTACTTCGGAAATATCCAGGATACTGACTTTGGTATAGCGTACGCTTTTATAGGTAAACGGAACAATGCTCACATATCCATAAAATTTCTTGCCATTTTTTGTATTGAAGGCAAGTTCTCCCTGCCAGTTCTTTGTATTTCCTGACACAGATTGTTCTACTGAATTAAAATGTTTAGCATGCTCATCGCTGAACCAGTTTGATACCGGGGTGCCTCCTATCTCGCTCAGGTGGTCTGCTTCAAACAATTCCAGGGCACGGCGGTTACAATTGGCAATGGTATCAGATTCATTGTATATAATAAATACGCCATCAAGAGAAGTATTAAAAATAGTGTCGCCGAATTTTTTTTCCTGCAATATGGTAACCTCATTTTCTTTATTTAAGCGAAGGATGGCATAAGAAAAGAAAATAGTAGCTACCAGTGAAACAAAAAGATTGCTGCTATACAACGTTGCATACATCGGCTCCTTTATAATCTGTATATCATTTACCTGCGGGTTACCCAGTATACATATTAATAGTGACACCAGTGTGATGCCACATACCAGTAAAAGCTCTTTTAAATTCCTGCGTATGCTTACCACAGAGGTAAGCGCAATAAAATAAGGGAAATACAAAAGATAACCACCGGAGCGCAAGCCTTCCACATGGCTGATAATAATTAAATAGAGGTTGATATTAATAATAGACAGGATGCGGCCCGCTACCAGTTTTCTCCTGTAATTAAAATAGTAAGCCAGCAGGAAAAGATAGGCCGAGGTAACATTAATGAGTCCGCTTATATACAGCTTGTGGTATATATATATACCTACTGAAAAGCAGTTTACCAGCAAGGCAAGAATAATAAACTGGTTAAACCGGATTATTTTCTTTTCATTTTCCCGGGAAACACCCTCATTTACCCCTGTATAGATAATATCCTGATAAATTGACCAGCAAATATGTAATAATTTTTGCTTCATAGAGTTATTAGATAGGTGTTTTCCATTTTTTGATGAAAATGCCGCTGGTACATAACGAAAAACCTGAACATCTTATTTCCTATGGGAAGCGAAACTTTACCTAAACAGTTCATTTTTAATGAAAAAATGGACAAAGAGGCCCTGTATAGCCTTTATACAGATGATTTTGCCTATATAGAAGAAATTTTTGCCACAACACTCCGGCACTTCGATGCAGATTTCAGCACTGTGCAACTAGCTTACGAAAACGGGAACATGGAAGATCTGAAAAGAGCCATCCACAAAATAAAGCCAACTTTTGGCTATACTGGCCTGCTGGAGGCGCAATCCATGTGCAAAAATTTTGAAGATCAATGCGGAGATGCCGCTGCAATTGCTGATATAACCGAAGCATATACACATATTAAAAACGTACTGCTTGAAGCAAGGGATATTATTGAAAATGAATACGCCCGGCTGAAAGCTTTTAATGCAAACCCATTATGAGCCTGACTTGTATTATTGTAGAAGATCTGCAGGTAGCTGCCGACTATCTTAACCGTTGTTGCGAAAAAAGCGGCCAGCTATCCGTTAAAGGACATTTTGCCGGCGTGCCTGAAGCATTGCATTTTCTAAACAGCAATGTAGTTGATCTGATCTTTCTTGATGTTGAAATGCCCGGCGCTACCGGCTTTGACCTGCTTGACCAGATTGCCTATTCCCCAAAAGTTATTCTTACTACGTCTAAAGCAGAATATGCATTTGATGCATTTGAATATAATGTAACCGACTTCTTAAAAAAGCCGTTTACTTACCAGCGCTTTCTAGATGCGCTTAAAAAAATTCCGCCTGCCCCGGCTGAAGTAACTGAAAACACCATTACAGAAACCGGTATTGATCATATTTTTATTAAGTCTGATGGCAAATTGATACGGCTTAACAATGAAGACATTCTTTATATTGAAAGTATGGGTGATTATGTAAAATTTGTTACCGGCGAAAAGAAATACATCACGCATAATACCATCAAAAACCTGGAAGAAAAAGTAAGCAAACAAAGCTTTATCAAAGTGCACCGTTCTTATATAATCAATATTGATAAAATAAGCAACATAAGAGAAAATGGCTTATTTATAAGCGGCAAAGAAATACCCATCAGCAAAGCACACAAACAAGAAGTACTAAAAAGGCTTAACATCATCTAAAAC
>JBDSOC010000248.1:0-17721 GCA_039915085.1 Chitinophagaceae bacterium | reverse complement strand
CCAGTGAATGGGTGAGCTTGGTGCTGGAGAAAAAAAATACTTCCTATACGGGGTACCTGTACTGGCTGATACTCCCAATTATCTTGCTGCTGGCCTGGCTGATCATGAAAAGAAAAAAGAAAAGAATCGCGGTTCCCCCAGCTTCGCTACCCCATAGCCCTGCGGTATACAGCGAAAGTATACAGAAAGTGATTCAATACATAGCCGCCCAATACCAGGACCCTGAACTTTCGCGTACCCAACTTGCAAGCCAGGTTTTTCTGAGCGAAAAATATCTTAGTACGCTGTTTAAAAAAGAAGTGGGTGAAAACCTGGCAACCTATGTTAATAAATACAGGATCGAACGTGCTGTTCAGTTATTGAAAGAGACAAGGCTTTCTATTTCTGAAATAGCGTTCCAGGTGGGCTACAACTCCGTGCAGAATTTCAATAAAAATTTCAAAATCATCACCAGGCAATCCCCATCTGAGCAACGGAAACAGGTCTAACTGACTTTCATTGAAGCCTTTCGGCCTTTTGTTGTATTTGTTGCGGCTATTGTTGAAGGTCCAACCCTGGCAGGCTGTTTATATTCGGGTAGCGGTTCAAGCCGCTTTATCAACCCATTAAAAAAACCGTTATGCGCAGCTTTTCACGAAAATTTTCTTTGTTTACCTGCCTTTTATTGGGCATGTTTCAATTCAGCTTTAGCCAGGAACTGATTACACAGCGGCAAATTACACTGCTTGAAAAAGCACGGCGTCCGAACGATCCCTGGCCAAGAGGTGATGGACATATTATACTCGGCGAACCAGGAAGTCCGCTGATGCAAAAAGGATACCTTGAACCGGGCGGCAGCTTCACACCCTCACCCGGTAGCTTTGGCATGGCAATCTGGGTTATGAACAACGACGGAACACTGAAAACTACGAGTGACGATATTCCTATAAAGGAAATCAGCCAGCAGTATATTTTCACCGGTAACAATAAAATCCCTTCCGTTTATACAAAAACACCTTATTATAATTGTACATGGACTTACACCGCAGCAGGTAAATGGGCACTCACTGTTAGCAATAGTAAAGCGGATGCGCAACAATTAATCCTCGTATTCAGAAGTGTGGGTCCGGCGGGGGGGCCGGTTAAATCAGTTATCTGGGAGCAGCAAAAGCTGATGCTAAATCATACGTGGATCATTCTGCCAGGGTCATCACCAGGTGCTGTATCAACCGGCGATGAAGCAACAGATACGCTTTTGCTTAAGAAAGATACATACGGGCCCGTAATAAGCGCGGCTGGTTGGGGCTTTGCAAAATTATATCTTAGCGGGGCTGTTATGCAACTAACGGTTACAGATACGCGCCCGCAGTTTGTAAGCCCCCTGGCGTACAAAACTACCATTCCGCAGTTTAATTTTTCAGTGCCTGATACATTGTTTGAACAATCACTAAAGGCCCAGGTGAGTAATCTTATGATGGGCTATATTGGCAGGCAAACAGGCCCGGGTGAACCTATTAATTACCCGCTTGCATGGGAACGTGACGGTGCTTATTCATTGGTAGCCATGGCAAAAAGCGGGCAGTTGGAAACGGCCAGGCAATTGTCGGTTCATTTTGCAGAAAACGATTTTTTTGGTGGCTTTGGGTCCGAAGGTGATGCACCCGGTTCTGCGATCAATGCAATTACAGAGGTAGCGTTTCTTTTGAATGATACCGGTTATTTCTCTTATATATGGCCGCATGTGCAGCGCAAGCTGGGGATAATTGATGAAATGATGAATGCCACACAGGACGTGTATAAAAATTTCCTGGGTCCATTAAAACCAGGCATTGACAATGATATCAAAAGAAGACAATTGATATGCCGCAAAACAGAAAACGGGTTAATTGTGGGAACGATGGACGGGCATTTTCCGGTGTTGTATATCAATGCTATTTCTTACCGTGGATTGATACAGGCTTCACGGTTGGCGATGCAACTTAAACATGCTGCTATAGCTGCTGAATGCATCAGTAAAGCGCAGCGCCTGCAAAAAGCTTGGATGGAAAACTTCGGCAAAAAGCAATATGATAATGAGCGTAATTTTATGATCAGTGTGTATCCGTCATGGATAACTAATAAAGCATACCAGCTCTTTACAGATAAAATAACAGCAGAAAGAAATCTTGCCTGGAATGAAAACGGATCACCCCGTGCCCGACCGTTGTGGACATACTTTACTGCTGCCGAAGCGCACCAGTGGCTGTTTCTCGACAGGCCGGATATTACCTGGCAAACAATCCATTATTTCTGGAATAATCAATGCTCGCCCGGCCTTTTTTCTTACTGGGAAGGAGATGGTGAAGAAAACAGTTTCAGGCAATGGGAAAATTACCGCGGCTGGCTGCAACCTAAATATGTTACGCCTCATTACTGGACCGCTTCTGAAATGGCATTGCTGCAACTGGAGATGCTGACCTATATAGACGAATCAAAAAATGAATTTGAATTTGTTATCGGTGCGGGCGTACCGGAAAGCTGGCTCAAAGAAAAGATCAGTGTTAGCAGTTACCGCACAAAGGCCGGTACCGTTAGCTGGGATTATAATAATAACCAAAACACCCTTTTAATTACCATAAGCGGCGCGGCAAAAAAATACAATGTGCGGCCAGGCGTTGCTTTTCTGCAACAGCATACCAAAATAAAAATTGCTTACAAATAACGATTACCCATTAACAGTAAAACATGAAAGCCCTCTATAAATTATTTTTTCCTGTTCTGTTCTTTTTTATTACAATGCAGCTGCCAGCACAGGTAGTGCAAAGAGGTTACGGCTTTGCAGAAGATTTTCACCAACTTCCTTATTTTAAAACGGGAACACAAACTTATCAGTATTCCAGCACCGATCCGGCAGAGGATCAGTTTAATGATTATACGCACTGGCTGTATTCAACAAAAGACAGCGGCGCTGTGCTGGCAGATATTAAGGGACCCGGTACCATCTACCGTATATGGTCAACTGGTAACAATGGCGACTCTAACCGTTTGAAAATTTATATTGACGGAAAGCAGGCGCCGGCTATCAATGAGACATTTAATGATTTTCATGATTATCCGCCTTTGCGTGACCGGCCGCAGGTAGGATCCGGCGGCGATAAATTTCTTGCCTGGTGGAGTTATATGCCCATTACTTTTCATGATTCAATAAAAATAATCCGCGAAGGACAATTCAGGCCCTTTTATAATATTACTTATCACACGTATACGGATACAACTGCGGTAAAATCATGGACCGGAAATGAAAATTATTCCAAACTGGAAAACATGTGGAACCATCCGGATGCTGAACCAGTCCCCGAAGCCGGTGACATCCCCATAAGCAAACGGGTAAAATTAATGCCCAAACAGGTGGCAACTGTTTTTGATTATACAGGCAGCGGGTATATAAAAGGTATAAAGATTAACAGTTACCTGGCAGACAGAAATTTTATCATTAAAATTTTCTGGGACAATGAAAGCAAACCTTCTGTTGAAGCACCTGTAAAATGGTTTTTTGGCTCTGTAGATAATGGGGGAGATGTACGAGCACTGGGTATTGGCACAGTTAACAGCAATGGGTATTGTTATTTTCCGATGCCTTTCTGGAAAAATGCAAGGATTGAATTGCTGAACCTTACTGATACGCTGACCCGTAACATGGATGTTGAAATATTGTATAACATTCATCCTTACCCGGAATTACTGACTGGTTATTTCCATGCTGTTGCAAATGAGGTGGAAAAGCCCGGGAAAAAATATACCTGCCTGCAAACAACCGGCCGCGGACATGTAATTGGCATGGCCAAACGTATGCCTAAAGGGGGTCATGCCTGCGAAGGAGATGAAATATTTTATATTGACAACCGGAAATTTCCGGATATATATGGTACTGGTGAAGAAGATTACTCAAATTGTGCATGGTGGAAAAACAGTTATAATGCATACCCTACGCATGGCGCAATAGGAAATGATTGTTACTACCGGATGCATTATCCGGATATGCTTGTTTATGAAGAGGCAATTGACATGGAGTTTGAAGCATGGCAGAATTATTATATTGCAAGCGTTGTATGGTATTACGGAAAAGACAAGCCTTCGCTTGTTATGACGGATTCTCTTGATGTCATGAACCATGTATCGGAAAAAGAACATGGGTACCAAACCGCAGGCGAGGTATGGGCTGGTGTAAAGACAGGCAATTATCCCGGCAAGAGAATTTCGGAAAAAGAGGTTACTGATGATGGACGTAGTATTGAAAAATACAGTGCTTTCACCGTAAAAACGAATCCGGGTAATAAAGGTGTACGGCTAAGAATAAGAACCGACCATGTCAACCGGCAGGGTGTTCGTGTATTTGTAGACGGCCATCTTGTAACAGAGCGGCCCTGGGTTATTTTAAAAAATAACTACGATGCTTTGTGGATAGACGACGATTTTGAAATTCCAATCAGATATACAAAAGAAAAAAGCAAGTTAAACATACGGCTTGAGAAAATAAGCGGTTACAATAACTGGACAGCTTATCGTTATGCCGCATATTCCTATATATACTAAGGATAAAATTACAGTTCAATTCAAATTGATGAATGTCTTATTTTAATGATGGTAATATTGAAGAAAACAATTAGTAATTATCGCCTGTAAGCCCGTCATTACTGTTGCACTACCAGTACCTGGAACGTTCCGGGTATCATTGGCGCCCTGCGTTCTCCTGCTGCTGGTGTTCCCAAATCGGCTGCAGGTAAGTACACGGTATGCAGCGATTCGTTTACTGCGATTGTTCTCGCACTCTTTTTTGTAACAACGTTTCCGGCAACAGTGCATTTTCCGTCTGCCGCTTCGTGAATAACAGTTAGTTTGCCTTCTCCACAAGAAGCGAAAATATTTTTCAAGCCACCGTCAAATGCCACACCGTCGCAACCATCACCTATAGGCAGTTTATCAATTACTTTTCCTGTAAGGATATCCAGCACGACTAATAATTTATCACAACCGGCAAACAGTCTTTTTGCAGCAATATCAATTGCCAAACCTGTAGGACCATCTGCCGGAGCAATGGACCAATGATTTTCTACCGTATTTGTTTTTGTATTGATGGCAACAATCTCATTTTTATCTTCTATATTAACATACAGTTTTCCTGCACCGTCGCTTACAGCTGTTTCTGGTTTTCCGCCAACAGGAATGGTAGCAATTATTTTCTCTGTAGCGGGGTCAACAATGGTAAGATCATTACTCCGGCCATTACAGGTGATAATTGTTTTTGAATACGCATCGTACATGATGGCGTCGGGGTTTTGTCCCGCAGCAATCTGGCCCAGCACCTGGTTTGTTTTTAGATCAAACACGGTAATATTATTTAACCTGCCGTTGCTGGTATACCCTTTTCCTAAAGATGGAACAAAAGCGATACCATGTACGCCTGTAGTATTTAAGATGACGCCAACCGAATCGCCTGTCTTTTCATCCAGGATATTTACCTGCGTACCATGAGAAACATACAGGCGGTTATTGTTTGGTCCAACAGCAATATAATCCCAGCCGCCACTACTGGCAATATGGAATGTTTTTGCAACATGATAACTGCCTGCCGTTTGTGCAGGAGAAGGGCTTGTAGCTGCCATTGCGGCTATCAGCAATAATACAAAGATTGAAATGTTGTTTTTCATACACTTTTTTTTATAATGATAAATTTGTTTGAGAAGAAATATTTGTTGTTGACGTGTCTTTTTTATAAAGCAGCCTGAGTAAAGAGGGCAGCACAATCAGTAAAAGGGGCAATGCAATAATAAAGCCCCCTATAACGGATATGGCCAATGGTTGATGCAACTGCGCTCCGGCACCGATTCCAAGAGCCAGCGGAAGCAGTGCAATAATTGCACCCAGCGCGGTCATTAATTTTGGACGCAGCCGCGTAGAAATAGAATAAATGATGGATTCGTCTACAGACCTGTCATTCAATGCGTCCTTAAATTGTAAAAATGTAAAAATGGAGTTTTCGGCAATGATACCAACTATCATAATAAGGCCTGTATAGCTACCCACATTCAACGCGGTGCCGGTAATGTATAAGGCAATATAACTGCCCGCAATTCCCAATACCGATATCAGCAGAATAAGCAAGGCTATTTTAAATTCTCTGAACAGGAACAGGATAACACCAAATACCAGCAGGCTGGCAGTTATTAAAATCAGCAATAATTCTTTGAAAGATTTTTGTTGTTCTGCATATTCACCGCCATATTCAATATGATAACCTTTGGGTATACTTATCCTGGCACCAATCTCCTGCTGAATTTGTTTGATAACTGTTCCCAGATCACTATTCTCCAGGCGTGCAGTAATTACACCCATGGATTGTAAATTCTCCCGTTTAATTTCTGCATCTCCGTTGATTACGTGTACCGTTGCCAGTGAGGCAATAGGATTTAATTTACCATCAGGCATAAATATTTCCAGGTTGCCAATACCTGCAACACCCATCTTCCTGCTGTTTGGATAAACGATACGTACCGGCGAGAGTTGTTCTTTCTCCAGTATGGTACCTGCAAGATTTCCTTCCAAAGATGTTTGCAACTGGTATTGCAGGTTTACGGGAGTAATACCAAACTGTGCCAGCCTGCTGTAATCAGGTTCAATACTTACCGATGGCCCGGCTATTACTATGCCATCAAAAACATCTGCCGCACCATGTACATTTGAAAGAACTCCGGCTACCTGTTTGGAAAGCGCTTGTAATTGTTGCTGATTGTCTCCAAATATCTTTATTTCAATTGGCTGAACGGATGTCATCAAATCACCCAGCATATCACCAATTACCTGCCCGAAATCAATACGCAGTGCGGGTTGGGAGGCTTCTACACGTTTCCGTATTTCTGCAATTACTTCATCGGTTGTACGGTTCCGCTTTGCTTTTAACTGGATAAGGTAATCACCTGTATTGGGTTCGGTAATAAAAAATCCCATCTGTGTACCGGTTCTTCTTGAATAGGCAGATACTTCTGGTATGGTAACAATAATTTTTTCTGCTTCACGCAGCATGCGATCCGTTTCTTCCAGCGATGTGCCTGGCGGTGAAGCATAGTCAAGAACAATACTTCCTTCATCCATTTCTGGTAGAAACCCTGTTTGTAGTCCGGGAAGAATAAAAATTATTGCAAAAATAAGACCGGCTACCATCAGTATTGCTATCAGTGGCCGGTGAATAAAAAATGAAACCCATCGCTGGCTTTTTACTGTATGGGCTGTTTCCTTTTTTGTCCGGGGATTTTTTCTTTGTCCTGAAAGCAATAAATAAATAACCGGCAATCCAATCCAGGTTACAAAAAACGAGCAGATCAGCGTAATGATCATTGTATTGGTCAGTACTTTAAAATAAGCACCTGCTACGCCGCTCATCAAAACAAAAGGAAAAAATATTACAATGGTACTGATAGATGACCCAACCATCGCCGGAAACAAATAGCTGATGGCTTTTTGTAAAAGGGTAGTGGTGGGTTCTCCGGGATGTTCTTCATGCGTACGATGAATTTGTTCAACTACTACAATCGCATCATCGATAATTAAACCTATGGCTGCCGCAATGGCGCCGAGTGTCATTATATTAAACGTGTACCCAACAGCATATAAAACAATCAATGTAAGACATAAGGTAACAGGAATTGTTACCAGTATGGCAGCACTTGCTTTTAGGGAGCGGAGAAAAATAATGGCAACAATTATTGCCAGTGCAAGTCCTGCCCATAAACTGTCTGTAACGCTTTTAATAGATGCGTTTACAAAATCTGCCTGTATATAGTAAGGTTTTATTGTAACGCCGTTGGGAAGAATTTTTTGCAGCGCATTGATCTTCTCTTCCATGGCCGTTGACAAATCTACCAGGTTGGCATTGGGTTGTTTTATAACGGCTACCAGGATGCCTTCTTTTCCATTGGCATTTATTTTAGTAAATTCGATTGCTTCCCTGATTTGAACAGCAGCAAGTTCCCCCAGTTTGATAATGCGTTTTCCATTATTCCTGATAATAATATTTTCAAGATCAGTGGTTGAATGAACGGTAGCGTCTGTTATTGCCAGGTAAAGAAATTTGTAGTCTTCCAGGTAGCCGTTCGATTTAATAAAATTTGTTTGTGCAATGGCATTGTTTATAGAATCAGGCGTTAATCCCAATGCGCTCATCTTGCGGACATCCAGTTCCAGCCAGTATTCTTTTGTTTTGCCGCCAATGATTCTTATTTCGGAAACACCCTGCACCTGCGATAAAAAAGGTTTGATGGTATAGTTAGCCAGTTGTTTTAATTCTATAGGTGATTTGTTATGGCTTTCCAGCGTGTAGCCCATAACTGGCAAAATAGAAGGATTCATTTTTTCCACTGTAATCTGCACGTCAGGAGGAAGCTGGTTCCTGATCTGGCTAATCTTTGATTCTATCCGCTGCTGGCTCAGATCAATATTCGCGTTCCAGTCCATATATGCAGATATTTCGCAACTGCCACGGCTGGTGGTGCTGCGAATCATACTGAGATCAGGAATTTGTTTGACGGCATTTTCCAGTGGCTTTGTTATGGTTACCATCATTTTATTTACGGGTTGTAAACCTGCGTCTGCAATGATCTTAATCTTTGGAAAAGTTATTTCAGGAAACAGCGATGTCTGCATGCTGGTATATGCAAAGATGCCCCCGGCAATAAACAATGCCAGTACAACCGTGAGTGGATTTTTATATGAAACGAAAAAATTTTTCAACTTTATTGGTTGTTGTTACTGATGATTTTCACTTTTGCGGTATCAGCCAACCCGTAATTGCCTGTTACCAGTATTTTGTCTGTTGCTGCAAGAGGAGGAGTGAGAATTTCAATCCTGCCGGCAGTCTGAATGCCCCGGGTTACCGGAATTTTTACAGCGGTCGTGCTGTCAATTATTTTCATGATCCAGAATTCATTTTGTGTTTCATCGGTAAGCACTGCTGCTTTTGGCAACGACACCGTATTGTTTTTAATCGTTTTTATTATTCTTACTTTCGCAACCAGGTTTTCAGGAATGGAGTGCCCGGCATTTACTTTTATAAAAATGCTCTGCGTTTGTGAAGCCGGATCAACACTTGGTAATGAGCCTGCAACATTGCCGGTTAATTTTTCTCCGTCAGGCAGTGTTAAGTCAACTGTTTTTTTGTTTTGCATGAATTGTCTCAATTCGTATGGCAAGTCCAGTAAAAAAGCGAAACTATTTATATCGCTTACTATAGCCAGCTGCTCTCCATCCTGCACATAATCGCCTGCCTGGTGGTTAAGTTGTGTAATAAAACCTTTTCCTCCGGCTTTAATGGCATTGGTGCCTGAAAATTTAAAATTTGAATCGAGCTGGTTTACGGCATTCCCAATGCTTTGCGCTTCTTTTGTTTTGATCGTGAATAAAACCTGCCCGCGGTTAACATACTGTCCCGGTTGCGTAAGGCTTGATTGCAGGTAGCCGTTAGCGTTTGCTTTTATATAATTTTTTTGCATAAAGGAAGAAGTTGCATTCAGTTCAATGTATTCCGCCAGCGGTTCTGTGCTGATGCCTGTTACCGTTACGGGTGTTTGCACCTCTTCTGTTACGGTATCTGCAGTGGCAGTTGCCGGCTGTTTGCATGATAAGGAAACACCTGAACAAATTAAAAAAATAATCAACCGGTAATTGTTTTGCATGAATACATTGTTTATCTGTTCCAGTAATTAATCTGGTTAATAATCTGCAGGCGGCTGGTGTTATTTTGTGTCAGTAAATTTTTAGCCATCATATAATTGTTGACTGCTATTACCAGGTCAGCTATTTTAGCATCACCCGTTTCCAGCAGCTTAATGTTTACATTAATAAGCCCTTCTGCATATTTTATCTGGTGATTGATTTCGTCTATCAGTTCACCCGTAGCTTTTAATTGTTGTGATAATTGTGCTACCTGCTGGCTATACTGGGACGTGTAAAAATCTTTGTAGCCAATTCTTGTACGTTCAGCTATGGCAATTTTACTGTATTGTAATTTTTTTTGCCTGCCATCGAAAATGGGTATTGTTACGTTTACACCAAAGCTGGTTCCGAAATTTTTATATGCCTGGTAAACCAGCGTTGAACTATAACCCGCATCTGCATAAAGATTTACTTTGGGTTTATAATTGAAATCAACCAATGAACGGTTATTACCAAGCTGCAGACTATCCAATGTAAATTTTCGAAAAAATACGGACTGGCTAATCTCCGGCAGCTGATGCAGTGTTATTGCAGGCTCAGCCAATATTGCTTCAGCTGTATCAATAATTCCGGCCATATAGTTCAGCGTGGCATAATCATTCTGTAACTGAATGCTCAGCTGTTTTACAGAAAGCTCCTGCTGTTGCCGGGTAACCAGGAATGTTAGATAATCGGTCTGACGGTATACATTGGTTTGCGTTAATGATTTCAGTAAATTTTCTTCTTTCTTAAGCAAAGCGTTCACTTCTCTTGCAAATTGTAATTGCTGCATATCACCAAAGGTGGTAACATACTGGGCAACAATTGTTCTTGTAAGATCCTGCTCCGAAAGTTTCGCTGTATTTTCAATTCCCTGGTTTTGCAGGCTGAGCGTTTCAAACTGTGCGTACAGGTATTTTTTACTTACCAAAACCTGGTTTACACCCACCAGCGCACTTAACTGCCCCCCGTTGGTAATAGCGCCATCGTAGCCATAACCTTTTATGACAGGTGCATAAGCATTATTGCTGGTGCCTGTAACCTGCGGTTTATAGGTGGCCCGTATACGCTGGCTGTCTACCCGGTTGATCTGTACCTGGTTTTGATAATCTTTTAAAAGAGGGCTGTTATCCAATCCCTGCTGAATAAAATAATCCAGGTTTTTTTGCTGGCCAATTGCAAACAGCGATAGAATGATTGCTGCTCCTGTAAAAAACATTCTTTTCATGCGGGATTATTAGTCTGCATCTTTTACTTCGCGGATAAATTTTCCGCTTGCATCAAAAATCAAATCTTTTTTATTTACTTCTGCTTCATAATTTATTTCGCCGGTTGGCATCGTAATTTTTGCAGCTTCTTTAATGACAGCCTTTGGATAATGCTCCTTTACATAAGTAATTACAGAAGATGGCAGCGCTGCAATTTTGATATCTTCTTCTGTTTCCTTTAATACACCATTGTTATTATAAACCGCAGACATCTCTTTTCCTTTTAATACAAATTCCGCTTCGTAGTCATTTTTCTCCTTCCCCCACTTTACTTTTTCAGCCCCTGGAAATGCCTTTCCGAATGCAGTAGTTGCTGCAGCGGGTGGCGCCATTTTTTTTTCTTTTTGTGCATTACCGGAAAGCGTTATTCCCATAAGTACAATCACTGATAAAATTATCTGTTTCATTTTGCAGGTTTTTAAGATGAGTAATACATGTAACCTACAGTAAGATTCTGTTTATATTCTGTAGTGCGGCAGGGCCGAATTCCCCGTGTATGATTTATTGTGCCACGGTTGAATTCTACGGCAGTGAAATATCAATATATAGCACTGATTAAAAATGATGAACCATGCCAAGACCCGGCATTCCGTTTTGATAAGTGGGCATTATTATGGTGCTGACATCTTTATTCTTATATAAGATTTTTTTAACAGCCGGATATATCCAGTACGCAAGTTTAGTAGAAATAATACCAACGCCGGCGCCTGCTACCACATCTCCCATCCAGTGTTTGTTATTAGACATTCTCAGGTAACCTGTTGCCGTAGCGACCGCATAACCAGCGATACCATACCATGGCGAAACGTTTTTATATTCCTGCCGGAGAAATTCTGCTGCAGCAAAGGCCGTAGCTGTATGGCCGGAAGGAAAAGATAAATTATTGGATCCATCCGGTCTTGGTTCACCGGTAATTTTTTTTACTGCATAAACGGTACCACTCATGATCAGTGTGGACATCCCATATATAATTGTCCGGTCACGAAAATTATTCTTACCATGAATGCCCGCCGCATTTAATCCATACACGGCAACAGCAGGTAAAAACTGAAGATAATTATCAGTGCTTGTTTTACGGGGCTGGTGTTCTGTATAAATTTCTTCATGCAGGGTTTCATTCACATCCTGCAGCATATCTGCATGCAGTGAAACAACACCATAAGCAACCAGTGTTGCCGGCAGTATAAATGATTTATAAGGGAAGATTCGTTTGGCAGGCGGCGAATTCCAATCAATGACTGGTTTTACCAAAATGTCTCCGGAAGAAATTGCTTTACCTGTAGTATCTGTGTATTGAGCATTGAGCGACAGGGTACAGGTCAGGCATGCAAAGGCGAATAATCCTGTGAAAAAATGTTTTTTCATAATTTCTGTTGCTTACTGTTTACTGCTTATTTTCAACCAGCAAAAAGTGATGTAGCTTATTTTCGTATGCATAACGTGTTTCAAAACCGGAAACTTCTGCGGCCTGCCGTATGATTGCCAGCCCCAATCCAACACCTCCTTTTGCTGATCCTGCTGCAACAGAGAAACGCCTGAACAAACGGCTTTCGTCCAGCGCAGGAACGGATGCCGTATTACTGATTTCAAGAATTCCTTTGCCAGCAATGATTTCAATACATCCTCCCTGTAAATTATATTTGATGGCATTGCTGAACAGGTTGTTCAACAGTATATCAACCAGTACAGGATTAATTTTTATGCTGACCGTTTTATCAAGGGTGGTGGTAACCGTTATATTTTTTGATGCAATCATTTCCTCAAACTGCACAATTTTCTCTGTTACTTTTTGAGAAAGGTTTACCGGGACAGTATCAGTATACTGGCCATTTTCAATTTTTGTTAATAATAAAAGGCCCTGGTTTAAACGGGAAAGCCGCTGTATGGCTTCATAGGCGCCCTGCACCGCCCTGCTTTGTGGTTCAGAGAGATGCTCATCCTGTATGAGTACATCCAGTTTTGACTGAATGATTGCCAGCGGCGTTTGCAGTTCGTGCGAAGCATTTTCTGTAAACTCTTTTAAATACCGGTAATCCTGATCTGCTTTTGCAGTTGCCTGTTTAAACGTGTCATTCATTACCATAAATTCATCAGTGGCTGTAGCAGGGAAAACAGGTTGTTCTTTTTTACCCAGTTCGAAATGACGCATGGCTGCCAGTGAATCATAAAACGGCTGCCACAATTTTCTAAGCACCAGCCGGTTTATAAGAAATGAAATGGCCAGTATTAGTATTATGGTAACAAGGGCAATGGTAACAACTGATTGTATCATATTGTCTGTGCCTTCCAGCGATTTGCTGACAGTGACCTTGTACCATTGGCTGCTTGTATTAATATAAAAGACAAGTTGGCGGAAAACATCACTATCCTTATTGCCGGTATCATCCGGTATGCCCAGGGTGCTGAATGTCTTTTTGCGCCCTTCTTTATTAACCGGTGTATAACTGATATGCTGATCTTTTACAGTTATGATCTCCGGCAGCCGGTTGTACTGGCCCGCATAAGTTTGAATTTCATGCTGCTCAATTTTAAGATCTTCATCTACTTGGTCAATCAGTACGTAACGGAGAAGAAAATAAAATGAAATAGCCGATAGCAAAAAAACAATTACAGTGGCAAACAAATTGATGCGGTTATACCTTGTAAATAATTTCATGGTATTATACAGTAAATTTATATCCCAGCCCGTAAATGGATTTAATATAATCGGGACCGCCTGCCTGCAGTAATTTTTTCCGGAGATTTTTAATATGGGTGTACAGGAAATCATAATTACCGGCCAAATCCATATCGTCGCCCCAGAGATGTTCAGCTATTGCACCTTTGCTGATAACTTTATTCTTATTGCCGGCAAAATACAACAGCAGATCGTATTCCATGCGTGTTAAATCAATTGCTTTTCCATTAACACTGGTGGTTTTATCCGGAATATTAATGGATAATTCACCAATCTGAATAATGCTTTTTCCTCCAAAAGTTTTTCTTCGGATAATGGCATCTACCCTTGCACCTAATTCGGATAGATGAAAAGGTTTAGCCAGGTAATCATCAGCCCCCGTCTTTAGCCCGGTTACTTTATCGTCCACAGAATTCCTGGCAGATATAATCAGCACGCCATCCGATTTGTTATTGGCTTTTAATTCCTTAAGGATATTAAGGCCGTTGCCGCCGGGTAATGTTATATCGAGGATAATACAGGTATAATCATAAAGCGAAATTTTTTCCATGGCTGTTTCATAGTCATATACAGTTTCACAAACAAAACTTTCCGAGTTAAGATAGGTGAAAATACTGTCAGACAGTGCCTGTTCGTCTTCGATGATTAATAGTTTCATACTTCTTTAAACATGTTAAAAGTACGCCGTAAATCTGTAGTAAAATTGAAGTTGACCCCAGGCTAAAAAGTTACCCCGCATTTGGTATTGCAGGGCCCTGACTTGTATATGCTTTCAGCAAATGATGGCGCAGCTTTTTAAGCCGGATCCTGAATTATCCGGAACAAATATTTTCTATAACAGGCAGATCAGCATCAGCAATCTGCGCCCATATTTACATCATACCCGCTCAATCCAACTATTATTGTAAACCAGTTGTCTCTAATGATTTATTGTTATTAATCCCACCAAATTCCTTATTTTTCAACGCGGGGTATTTTTTCAAAAATTAATCAATCCTTTAATACAGCTTGTATTGAAAACACTATTGAATCTTCTGAGCTCAATTTGCCTGTTTGTTATAACGGCAAATGCCCAATCTGTCACTAACCTTCAATGTGAATACATGGTCAATCCCATAGGAGTGGACAGACTAAACCCAAGACTCTCCTGGAACGCGAAAGACAAAGCGGCTTACCAGTTGCAGGTAGCCACGGATGCATCCTTTTCTACCATTGTATGGCAGACAAAAGTGAATAGTGATTCCATACGGATCATATATAAAGGGAAAAAGCTGGTTCCGTTTACGAGGTATTACTGGAAAGTAATGGTACCGGGAACGAATCGAAAGGATGTTGTTTCAGCGCCTGCATTTTTTGAAACAGGTATGATGGAAATGAAAAACTGGAAAGGTGCATGGATACAGGATACCAGGGATATTAATCTGAAACCGGCGCCTTATTTCAGAAAAAGTTTTTTGGTGGCTAAAAAAGTTGCTGCTGCCCGCGCCTATATTGCTGTGGCGGGCTTATATGAACTGTCTGTTAATGGAGAAAGGGTAGGGGATCATTATCTTGATCCGATGTATACAAGGTTTGACCGGAGGACCCTGTATGTAGCCTATGATGTTACCAAACAAATACAGCAGGGAAATAATGCCATTGGTGTTTTGCTGGGCAATGGCTGGTTCAATCACCAGTCAACTGCCGTATGGTATTTTGATAAAGCCCCATGGCGTGCACGACCAGCGTTTTGTATGGATCTGCGGCTAACCTATACCGATGGAACCGTTGAAACTATTACATCTGGAAGGGATTGGAAAACCGCACTCAGTCCGGTAACATTCAACAGTATTTACACAGCAGAACATTATGATGCAAATAACGAAATAAAAAACTGGGACAAGCCTGGCTTTACAGACAGTGCGTGGAAAAATGCAGTATATGTACATGCACCTTCCGGAAATATTGTAGCGCAGATCCTGCAACCCGTAAGACTGGTGGATACGATACGTGTTAAAAATATGGTGAAGTTCAGCGATACCAGTTATGTTTTTGATCTCGGCAGAAATATTGCAGGTATCAGCAGTATCCGGTTATCGGGCGAAGCAGGAACCGTAGTGCATGTAAAGCACGGAGAACGTCTTTATAAAAACGGTCATGTTGACCTGTCTAACATTGACGTGCATTACCGTCCCACCGATGATTCTGATCCTTTCCAGACAGACATTTATACTCTCAGCAACAACGAATCAGTCTTTCAACCAAAATTTAATTACAAAGGTTTCCAGTATGTGGAAGTAACCAGCAGTAAGCCAGTTCAGTTAAAACCGGAAAGTCTTACCGGTTATTTTATGCACAATGATGTGCCAGCAATTGGAAAAATCAATTCATCCAATCCAACTATTAACAAAATATGGCAGGCTGCCAATAACTCTTATTTGTCAAACCTGTTTGGTTACCCAACGGATTGCCCGCAACGTGAAAAGAATGGATGGACCGGAGATGCCGCCATTGCTGTAGAAACGGGCCTGTATAATTTTGACGCTATTACCATTTACGAAAAATGGATGGCGGATCACCGCGATGAACAGCAACCAAACGGTGTGCTGCCATCAATTATTCCTACCAGCGGCTGGGGTTATGATTGGGGAAATGGCCCCGACTGGACATCTACCATTGCAATCATACCATGGAACCTATACCTGTTTTATGGAGACAGCAAAACATTGGCCGATTGTTATGATAATATTAAACGTTACGTGGATCACATCAATGCATTGTATCCATCAGGGATTACTGAATGGGGGCTGGGTGACTGGATACCGGTAAAGTCCAAATCACCGGTAGCATTAACATCAACATGTTATTATTATGCAGATGCAACCATACTGGCCAAAACGGCAAAATTAATGGGCAAATCCGATGATGTTATCACCTACACTGCGCTTGCTGAAAAAATAAAGAAAGCCTTTAATAAAAAATATTTTAATGAAAGCCGTGCTGTATATAATAATGGGTTGCAGACGGAACTTGCGGTACCGCTTTTTTGGGGATTGGTTCCTGATCAATACAAAGCAAAAGTGGCAGCCAGTTTAGCGAAAAGAGTGCTGGCAGACAGTACTAAACTGGATGTAGGCTTACTTGGGACCAAAGCTATACTGAATGCACTCAGTGATAATGACTATGCTGATATCGCCTACCAGTTGGCTTCGTCTGAAAAATATCCTTCCTGGGGCTGGTGGATAGTCAATGGTGCCACCACGCTTTATGAGAACTGGCCCATAAATGCAGGAAGCGATATATCCATGAACCATATTATGTTTGGTGAAATCAATGCGTGGTTTTACAAGGCGCTGGGCGGTATCAAACCCGATGCGGCTGCACCAGGTTTTAAAAACGTTTTGTTGCAACCATCTTTTGTAGCCGGTCTTGATAGTTTTAGTGCTGAACACAATGGGCGTTATGGCCTGATTGTTTCTTCGTGGAAGCGTACCGGCGGGAGCATTGTTTATACCGCTGAAATTCCACCCAATTCTACAGCCGAGTTGCGCGTAAATAATAAAACATACCGGCTTGCTGCCGGTGTGCATGTTCTCAGGTTTGCACAAAAAGACTTTGCAACGAAATAATTATGAATCTGATAAAAAAGAAGCATATTAATTAAATATAAAAAGCAACAAAGCCTGGTATCTGTACAATGTATTTCTGCTAACCAATTTTATAAAACAATTCAATTATAAATAACAATGCCCGGCGATACAAGTTTCGTCTTTTCCATATTAGAGGATGCCGCACCGGCAAATACTGCGTTGGGTGAACTGGTTGCCAATGCACGGGTAGCAGGCGACACTGGTGATTCTTTTTTACTGGCATTCGGAAATACACCGATGATACATCCGGACGAACATCACATTATTCTTGCTGCCTATGACGACAAATTAGTGATTGGAATGCTGACCTTATTACTGGATAACCCGGCTACACAACCAGGCCGCGCGCAAATAGCCAGGTTAATTACCCGGGAAAAATATCGCAGAAAAGGAGTTGCCAGTACATTGATTCAATTGGCAGAAAAGCTCGCTTCCAAAAACGGAA
>JBDSOC010000247.1:0-3325 GCA_039915085.1 Chitinophagaceae bacterium | reverse complement strand
ATCCTAAAACATCTGTAAGCATGACCATCAACGGCCCCGCACCGGTGATACTTGCGTTTTTTATGAACGCCGCCATTGATCAGCAATGTGAAAAATATATTACAGAACACGGTTTATGGCAGGAGGCAGAGAAAATTCAACATTCAAAATTCAGCATTCAGAATAAACCTTCGTATTACAATCCCGCTTCACCGGAGAGATTGCCCGATGGTAATAACGGGTTGGGACTTCGCCTCCTTGGAATGAGTGGGGACGAAGTTTTGCCAAAAGAAATTTATGAACAGATTAAAGCAGCTGCGTTACAACAGGTGCGGGGAACGGTACAGGCAGATATTTTAAAAGAGGACCAGGCGCAGAATACCTGTATTTTCTCTACTGAGTTTGCATTGAAATTAATGGGCGATGTACAATCTTATTTTATTGATAATAAAGTGCGGAATTTTTACAGTGTTAGTATCAGCGGTTATCATATTGCAGAAGCAGGTGCCAACCCTATTACACAACTTGCATTTACATTGTCTAACGGCTTTACCTACGTGGAATATTATATAAGCCGTGGAATGCACATTGATGATTTTGCACCCAACCTTTCTTTTTTCTTCAGCAATGGTATGGATGCAGAATACAGTGTTATTGGCCGCGTAGCACGCAGAATATGGGCCAAGGCAATGAAATATACTTACAAAGCCAATAAGCGCAGCCAGATGCTGAAGTATCATATTCAGACAAGCGGCCGCAGTTTGCATGCACAGGAAATTGACTTTAATGATATCAGGACTACCCTGCAGGCGCTGTACGCTATTTACGACAACTGCAGCTCGTTGCATACTAACGCCTATGATGAAGCGATAACAACGCCTACGGAAGAAAGCGTACGCCGCGCCATGGCCATACAATTAATCATCAACCGCGAACTGGGTACGGCATATACGGAGAATTTTACACAAGGCAGTTTTGTACTGGAAGAGCTGACCAACCTGGTGGAGGAAGCAGTACTGACAGAGTTTGACCGCATTACTGAACGCGGTGGTGTATTGGGGGCAATGGAAAGAATGTACCAGCGCAATAAAATTCAGGAAGAAAGCCTGCATTATGAAACACTAAAACATACCGGTGAATTGCCCATTGTGGGAGTAAATACTTTTTTAAATAAGAAGGGTAGTCCTACCATTATACCTACCGAAGTAATAAGAAGTACCAAAGAAGAAAAAGAACAGCAGATATATAACCTGAAGGCTTTTTACAAACGGAATGAAAATGTGGCAGCGGATAAATTAAGCCAGCTGAAACAGGCAGCCATCAGTAATAACAATTTGTTTGCGGCATTGATGGAAACAGTAAAATATTGTTCGCTGGGGCAAATTACCCATGCACTTTATGAAGTAGGCGGGCAGTACAGGAGGAATATGTAAACCATCGTCAATAGGGTGGGTCGCCCTTGGTTTTCGGGCGGCTCACCCTATTGTTATAATTTATTTTAATACACAGCTTACTTTTACAATTTACATTTGTTATTTACTGCAATCATTCAATTTCAAAATCATCAATCACCAATAAAATATATGCCAAAAAAGCCATTAATACCACTCGCTTTTATCAATACATTTAAGAAAACTGATGAAGCCGTTACCATATTGGCCGGAGATGTAGGAGGAACGAAGACAAACCTGGCATTGTACCGTTTAAGTGCGGAAGGTGTTTCTATGTTACGTGAAGCGCGGTATGCATCGCAGGAATATACTTCACTTACGGATATCATTATCCAGTTTACAGGTAAAGAATGGCCCGGCCGCATTTGTATAGCAGTTGCCGGTCCTGTTACAGATGGCAAAGTACAACTCACAAATTTATCCTGGCAATTAGACAGTAAGGCAATGTCCACGGCATTAAAAACGCCCGTGGTTTTTATCAATGACCTGGAAGCAAACAGCTATGGCCTGGCTGGTTTACAAAGCAATGAATTAGCGGCTATTCATACCAGTAATACAAAATCATCAGGCAATATTGCCATTATTGCGCCCGGCACCGGCCTGGGGGAAGCGGGTCTTTACTATGATGGAAAAAAATACCATCCTTTTGCTACAGAAGGCGGCCACAGTGATTTTTCACCACGCACGGAACAGGACATTGATTTGTTCCGCTACCTGCAGCAACATCATGGGCATGTAAGCTGGGAGCGGGTGTTATCAGGGCCGGGCATACATGCTATTTTTACATTTCTTACAACTGTTGAAAGAAAACAAATACCCGAATGGCTGGCCGAACAATTACAGGATGGCGATCCTACGCCTGTTATCAGCAATGCTGCCATTCACCAGCAGGAACCTGTTTGCCTTGAAGCCCTGCAACTTTTTGTGCGGTACCTGGCCATGGAAGCTGCCAGCCTTTGTTTAAAATTAAAGTCTACGGGTGGTTGCTACCTCGGCGGTGGTATCCCCCCTAAAATTCTTCCGCTTTTGCAAACCGGCGAATGGTACAAACATTTTCTTGACATGGGGCGAATGAAAGATCTGCTGGAACAAATACCGGTATACGTTGTGCTGAATGATAAGACCGCTTTACTGGGGGCTGCCTATTATGGTGCGTATAATATGTAGAAAGGGTGATTGGGTTTGCTTGTTTATAGCGGCTGATTGTTAATGATACAATCAATACCTGAAAATTATTGTCTTCCTGGTATTTTAACTGTTGTAACACATTACCTTTAATACAACCTACACATACGCCATATGAACCGCCTTTTAATATTCTTTGTTGTATGCATTTTTTGTACCCAGTTACTGTCTGCGCAAAACCTGGTTGATAAAGCCAATGCATTTATTGGCACATTGAATGATGCACAAAAAACAGCAGCACTCTATCCTTTTGATACCGCAGAGCGTTACCGCTTTATGTATGTTCCGCTGGAAGATCGCAAAGGCATATCAATGAATGAGCTGAACACTACACAGCAGGCTGCAGTGATGGATTTATTAAAAACAAGCCTGAGCGAAGAGACCGTACAAAAAGTAAAATCCATCATGCTGCTGGATAATGTATTAAAAGAGCTGGAGCACCGCAAACCGGAAGATCATTTTCGCGATCCGGGTAAATATTTCCTTACTATATTCGGTATTCCTTCTTCCAAAACAATCTGGGGCTGGCGCTTTGAGGGCCATCATGTGGCTTTTCATTTTTCAGCTGATAAAAAAGAACTGGTTGCAGGTACGCCATCTTTTCTTGGTTCCAACCCTGCAATTGTACTGGACGGCCCCCAAAAAGACAAACAGGTATTAAAAGAAGAAACAGACCGGGGATTTGCATTGCTGCACGCCTTGTCAGCCAG
>JBDSOC010000244.1:0-6551 GCA_039915085.1 Chitinophagaceae bacterium | reverse complement strand
TCAGCGGACGGTCGATCAATACATCTTCATCTGTATATGGGAAGCGGTGACAATCGGAAGGCCTGTCTTCGTAAATACTGCAATAATTATCTTCTCCTAAAAAAGGACAGGGTGCTGATTTTGCAACATAATCTCCGTCTTTATCAAGCCGCAAATAGGATTCAATAAAAACGCCTTCTTTCATTTTCAGCCGTTTGGCTATTCTTTTTATATCCGGCGTTTTAAAACGGGGGGAATAATTTTTACAACACGCGCCACACTGCAGGCAATCAATTTTTTCAAATGCTTCTTCATTCAAATCCGGCAATAAACGTAAAACCTTTTTTCTATCCGGCCGTTGCAGAAATTGTTTATATTTTTTCTGGTGTTCTTCTGATCTTTTTTGCCAGTTATCCGGTAATTCGTTTTCCATATTCTAAATACTTTGCTGGTATAGCGATGGGCTGCACGCTTCGCTGATTGATATCGCCCTTCCAGGGCTGTGTAAAACTATCTTATTTTTTCGAAGGGCTTGCACCCTTCGCTGGATATAGCGCCCTTGCAGGGCTTGTTAAAGTTTGCCCTGACATATTTAATTGCTTCGTTCGTGTCTAATCCCTATATAAAAAAGTAAAAAGGACATTTCATAAGCCCTGCAAGTGCGTAAGCATGTTCACGATTATTTTGATTCAACACAATTTTTTTTAACTAATCTTTTAAGACGAATTTTGAATAATTGTTGCAAAGCCCCAAAGGGGTGCCATTTACCAGCACAGGGCACCGCCCTGTATATAAAATATTAGCAAGGGCATTTCCTAAGCCCTGCAAGGGCGTAAGCATTTTCACAATTATTTTGATTCAACACAAATGTTTTTAACGAATCTTTTAAGACGAATCTTGAATAATTATTGCAAAGCCCCGAAGGGGTGCCATTTACCAGCACAGGGCACCGCCCTGTATATAAAATATTAGCAAAGGCATTTCCTAAGCCCTGCAAGGGCGTAAGCATTTCAGGTTATCATCAATCCCACACATATCTTTCATCGTATTCAACCTTATATTTTTTTAGAAATAAACGGTATTCCTCCTGGAATGTTAGTCTTTGATGATGCATTTTTTGATTTGAAATATATTCAATTACCGTTTCTGTTTCTGATGGATTCACAGAAAATGCGCCATATCCATCCTGCCAATAAAAATTTTGTAACCCGGGACTAATTGTTTTGACCCATTTTGAGGAATGCGATTTCACTTGTTCCAATAACTTACTAAGGGTTATTTTCTTTGAAAGCATGCAAAGTATATGCACATGATCATTATAACCTCCAATTTTTAATGGTATACAATCCATTCCTTTGCATATTCCTCCCATATAACCGTACAATTCATTTTGCACTTCCTCATTAATCAACTTTTGCCGGTGTTTAGTACTAAAAGTAATGTGCAAATAATTTTTTACCAATGATTGTCCCATATACCTGATATATAATATAGTGAACAGTTAATTCCAATAGAAATTACTTATTGAGCCTTATCACCCATTCGAAATTATCAGATAATATCCAGGCTGCCATGTTTAAAACCACCTGATATCCCGGTTTTTTCCTGCAAATAATTGATAATTAGTCTGACGTTAGGGTTTCAGTCTCAATCTCTTATTCTCAGTTGCCTGCTTGTTTTGCAATCTTTTGGTGCCTGTGTATTACTTTTGCCACAGATTATGAACACCACTTTAAGAGAAACATGGTTAATCCTGATCAGCACACCATTGTACATAGTGGTGATAGGGTTTGAAATCCTGCTCAGCAATATGCAGCGGCAGGCTTCTTATACCGTGAAAGATACAATGCAGAATGTTTACCTGATGCTGGTCAATGCCGGTATAGATGTTCTTTTCAGGGGCATTTACATCGGCCTTATACTTGCTTCTTTTTATAATCACCGCATAGGTGAATTACAGGAAGGCTGGCGGTATTGGATTATACTGTTTATTGCCGAAGATTTTATGTATTACTGGTTGCACCGGGCAGATCATCATGTTCGGTTATTCTGGGCCACACATGTCACGCACCATTCATCAGAGAAATTTAATTTTAGTGTGGGCTTCCGTTCCTCTGTTATGGAACCCTTATACAGGTTCATCTATTTTATTCCCATTGCATTGTGTGGCTTTAAACCGCTGGATATAGCATTTGTATACGCTGCCACACAAATATGGGGTATACTCGTTCACACAGAAAAAATAAATAAACTGGGCTGGCTGGAAAATATTTTGGTTACCCCTTCACACCACCGTGTTCATCATGCTTCCAATCCCAAATACCTTGATAAAAACATGGGTATGTTCCTTATTATCTGGGATAAAATGTTTGGCACTTTTCAACCCGAACTCCCGGGAGAAAATTATCAGCAGATGAAATACGGTCTTACAAAAAATCTTACCGATCAAACGCCGGTAAATATTATTTTTCATGAATGGAAAAGTATATGGATTGATTTACGGCGGAAAGATATTAGCATGAAGGCAAAAATAGGTTATCTTTTTGGCCCACCCGGGTGGAGTCACGACGGTAGCAGGCATACCAGTGACCAAATGCGCGAAACAGAAAACAAAATACAGCAGGAAGGATAATTGAATGACTTTTCGCTGTTTCGTGATGCTTTATGTCGATATCTTATCTCAGGTCTTTAACATGCAGGCCACTTTGGATTAAAAAGAAAATCAGTGAAATTCCCATAATTAAACCAAAGGATAGAATAAAAAGAAGTTCGACTGATATAACTTTAATGATTGTAGCACCTACCGTTTGCTTAAAGAAATTAATACAGGTGAAATAATAATAAACCGCCAGCATCAAAAACCCGGCACCTGTAAAAAAGTAATTTAATTGAGGAAATAAATACGCCGGTATCACAACAATTATAATAGTAAACAGATGGTATTCTCCCATCATATACATATTCATCACGATATTTTCTGCATAATTTTTACCGGATGATTTAAAAAACAACCAGGAATAAAGTGAAAGCAGTGGAATGACAACGATAATAATGGGTGTTGTAAACTGGTGAATAAATTCACCTATATAAAAACTTACTTTTTTGCTGCCGGTTATCATGGCAAAACCAATCTTATACCTGATAAAAAATGTAATACCACCCGCAATCAAAAGAAAACTGACCGGGTTAAAATACTTTTTCCGGCTTCCCCCGGCATATTCCAGCGCTGCTTTTCCCGGATGTAAAGCCAATTCTTTCACCAGCAGGAAAATGCCTTTATCGGCGTGTAAAAAAGCGTGTATAAACTCATGAATAACGTGTTTAATATCCAACCGGTGGGGATGCGCTGTTTCACCGCAATCCGGGCAAAACAGGTAACCGGCAGATAAAGCAGATCCGCAACTTTTACAATTCATAAAAGATAATTAATAAAACAAGATAATAAATATGCAGGTAATATAATTCTCCCTGTTAAGTTAAGGCTTATCCCCACAGTGTACACGGCTTAAATTATGCCTTATTTATCTGCCTTTCAAGCATTACCTTTGCACTTCTTTTTAAAGGCACAACCCTTATATATTTATGAACCTGTTTGAGCAGCAATCCACAGAATTCCAGGCAAGGCATATTGGCGTAAACGAAGCAGCCACCCGCGAAATGCTAAGCCTTATCGGAATGAAGGAAATAGAAGAATTGATCAGTAAAACCATCCCTGCTTCTATACGTTTAAAAACACCATTACAGGATCCCATTCCACAAGGAGAATTTGAATACCTGGAGGAACTGAAAACAACCGCAGCCAAAAATAAAGTATTTAAAAATTATATAGGCCAGGGATATTATGGTACAATTACACCCAGCGTTATCCTCAGGAATATTTTTGAAAACCCGGGCTGGTATACACAATATACCCCTTACCAGGCTGAAATTTCCCAGGGCAGGTTAGAAAGCCTGTTGAATTTTCAAACAGTAATTACAGATCTAACAGCATTGCCCATTGCAAATGCTTCTTTGCTTGATGAAGGTACTGCCGCTGCAGAAGCAATGGCCATGTTTTTTCATCATGTAAATAAAACGGATGAAATAAAACAACCTAAATTTTTTGTTGATAACGCCACTTTTCCGCAAACAAAAGATGTTTTATTTACAAGGGCCGCCCCAATTGGTATTCAGATAGTATACGGAGATTATGCAGTTGCTGTTATCGACCATACTTTTTTTGGCGCTTTGCTGCAATATCCAAATGATAATGGTTCAGTAGAGGATTACCGGTTATTTATTGACAAAGTTCATACAGCTGGCGGGTATGTGGTAATGGCTACGGATTTGCTGGCCCTTACTTTAATAACACCTCCCGGTGAACTGGGTGCTGATGCGGCAGTTGGTTCGGCACAGCGCTTTGGCGTACCGATGGGTTTCGGCGGACCGCATGCAGCCTTTTTTGCCACCAAAGATGATTTTAAACGTGCCATACCCGGCCGCCTCATAGGCGTAAGCATTGACGCAAAAGGCAACCGTGCATTGCGCATGGCATTACAAACTAGAGAACAGCATATCAAAAGAGAAAAAGCTACTTCCAATATTTGTACAGCACAGGCATTACTCGCAAACATGGCTGCCATGTATGCTGTGTTTCATGGTGCAGAAGGCCTGAAAAAAATTGCACAGCGTGTAGCACTGCTTGCACACACTTTATCAATTGAGTTAAATGAACGCGGCTACACAAACATTAACACCGGCTACTTTGATACATTGAAAATTAAATGTGAAGATGCCGCAAAAATTAAAGTGATTGCCGAACAACATGAAATCAATTTCCGTTATTTCACTAACAATTTTATAGGTATTACTATTGATGAAACTACTATGCAAAAAGATTTGCTGCAGATAGTTTCCGTTTTTGAATCCGCCAGTGGTAAAAGTACTGCAGCCATTAGTTTTAATAATGATGATATGCCATCGAATATTCCGGCTGCACTAAAAAGAACTTCTGTTTTTCTTATGCAGGCTGTATTCAATACGCACCACAGTGAAAGTCAGATGATGCGTTATATTAAATTCCTGGAGAACAAAGATTTATCACTGAATACTTCAATGATTTCACTGGGCAGCTGCACCATGAAACTGAACGCAGCAACAGAACTCATTCCTGTCAGCTGGCCGGAGTTTGGTGGATTGCACCCTTTTGTACCTGCTGATCAGGCGTTGGGTTACAAACAAATTACAGATGAGCTAAGCGATTATTTATGTAAGATAACCGGGTTTACTGCGTGCAGCCTGCAGCCCAACAGTGGCGCCCAGGGAGAGTATGCAGGCCTGCTGGCTATACGTGATTATCATATTGATAAAGGTAATGCACACCGCAATGTTGTTTTAATTCCTATTTCTGCACACGGCACTAATCCTGCCAGTGCAGTAATGGCGGGTATGAAAGTGGTAGTGGTAAAAAGTGATGAAGACGGGCATATTGATGTGGCAGATTTAAAAGTAAAAGCAGTACAGTATAAAGACAGTTTATCAGCATTGATGGTTACTTATCCATCTACGCATGGTGTATTTGAAGAAAGTATCATTGATATTTGTGCAACCATTCATGCAAACGGCGGGCTGGTTTATATGGATGGCGCAAATATGAATGCGCAGGTGGGCCTTACATCGCCGGGTATGATTGGTGCTGATGTATGTCATCTCAATCTTCATAAAACATTTGCTATACCACATGGCGGTGGTGGTCCCGGCATGGGACCGATTTGTGTAAATGATAAATTAAAATCTTACCTGCCAGGCCACGTAGCTCTTACTACAGATGGAACGGAGTCAGCACAGGGTGCCGTTTCTGCAGCAACATATGGTTCTGCTTCCATCTTACTAATTAGTTACGCCTATATAAAACTGTTGGGTGCTGAGGGCATGAAACGTTCTACTGAATATGCAATTCTGAATGCCAATTATATGAGGGCAAGACTGGAAAAATATTATCCCATTTTATACCTGGGAAATAATGGTACCTGTGCGCATGAATTTATTGTTGATCTGCGCCCATTTAAGACAAGTGCCGGTATAGAAGCGGAAGATGTGGCAAAGCGTTTAATAGACTATGGCTTTCACGCCCCTACCATGAGTTTCCCGGTACCCGGCACAATTATGATTGAACCAACAGAGAGCGAAGACAAAGCGGAACTGGATCGCTTCTGCGATGCCATGATTGGTATTCACGAAGAAATAAAAGCAATCGAAAGCGGCAAATCAGATAAAATAAACAATGCATTGAAAAATGCCCCGCATACACAATGGACCATTTGCAGTACTGAATGGAACCATCCTTATACCCGCGAAGAAGCTGCGTTCCCATTAGCCTATGTGGCAAAAAATAAATTCTGGCCCAGCGTGGCAAGAATCAATAATACTTTCGGCGACAGGAACCTTATCTGTACCTGCGAGCCCATGGAAAGTTATATGAGCTGATTTTCATCACCTGCAAATCCAATAGACAGGTTTAAAAATACAACGCTGGTAACAATGCTAAAAATCCTTGTTACCAGCGTTTTTTTATTCGCTGAAAATATTATACC
>JBDSOC010000184.1:0-8201 GCA_039915085.1 Chitinophagaceae bacterium | reverse complement strand
AGGCTAATTTTGTTTTCCTTTGCACCGGCCGATTTTACGGAGGCTGTTCCTTTGTATAAACCCGCAACAGCCTGTAAGGGGATCTGCATACTGCACCATAAAGATTGTACAGTTCCGGCAAGAATATTTATTTTGTTTTTTAAAGGCATATTATCATACCCTGTGCCATCCGTATTGATGCAGGATATATTTTTTGCATCAATGACATTGCCGGTTGCATTTTTAAAATCAGAGAATGAAACTGACACATCCTGCAGATCCTGCAGCGCATATACACCCAACTGAAAGGCATAATTCTCTCCCTGACCAGCCACACCGGTAAAATTAGTTGTAGCTCCTTTTATGATCCAGCGTTGGGGCAGATCTTTTTTCATACGCACCGGGTGCATATGATCTTCAGGAAAAATGATAAACGGATCGCCGGCAAATTGTTTCTTTATAGCATCCGTTTCTTTTGCCGTAGCAATTACTTCCATCGGGTAAAAGCTATTAAATGCGTTGATTGATTGTATTTCATTACAAACAGCATTTGGCTTAAAAGCAGGCTGATGTATTGTTTGCAGCCATTGCGGGCTGGCTGTTGCAGTTGCCTGCAAATAAACACCGCGGGGATAATTGCTGCGGCCTTCATTTCTGTAAGGCATATAATAAACATAATATTTTCCCGGACCGGAAACAGCTTCAAAATAAATATCTCCATACTCACGGTTAATATTACCGGTACTGACATTTTCTATTTGTTTGCCGGTTTTGGCATCCTGCACAATTATTTTCTTTCCCTGGGGATTATTATCGCGTCTGCGCCATTCAATTATTACCCGGACCAATTTCCCGGCTCCATGACAGGTAACGACTGCACGGTGATTGCCCAGCGAATCGGCATTCCAGCTATCAGCGCCATTGGTGTATTTAACCTGCTGCCCAAAAGATATACCTGCAAACAAAATAAACGGCAATAAAAAAATGCCGGTTCTTTTTATTATTATCATGCATGTAATTTAATTATTTCACCCAAATAAATTTTGTTATTACCGGACTTTCGCCTGTACTGTGAAATAAAATAAGGAGCAGCGTATGGCCAATCCATTTAACCGGATTGTCATACAGCCGGTATTGATTGTTAAGAGCTAGTCGTAACTGCTTTCTATATTTGAAACAGCCTTTAGTCATCAGGACAAACTTATAAAAAAACAAAAATCTGTTTACTTTTACGGGAGCTTAATAACCAACTCTTTTAAAAAAGCACCGATGAAATACTGCTTCATTGTATCCGTACTTATATTTACACTTGCCTGTATGCTTTGCGCATGTTCATCGCCTGCCTATAAAAATCCGCACATTATTATAGAAACAGAAGCTGGCGATATTGAAATTGAATTATACCCTGATAAGGCGCCGCGGACAGCAGCCGCCTTTTTATCTTATATTAATGCGGGCTATTATAAACACAGTTCCTTTTACAGGGTACTTACTGACGATAATCAGCCGTCCAATGCGCCAAAGGCGAATCTTGTACAAGGCGGCATCTGGAAAACCAATTATAAAAAAGCGGTATCCCTCCCGGGCATTCCGCATGAACCGACCAATAAAACAAGCATTCTTCATAAAGATGGTATAGTCTCACTTGCAAGACAAGCGCCCGGTACTGCTACTACAGAATTTTTTATTTGCATAGGCGATCAGCCAGGGTTTGACTACGGGGGAGAGAACAATCCTGACGGGCAGGGCTACGCTGCCTTTGGAAAAGTTATAAAGGGAATGGACATTGTAACCAGAATTTACAACCGTAAATCTTATGAACAATCATTTGAACCGCCGGTTTCTATTACTAATATAGTACACAGGTAACCCATAGCAAGTTTTGCTGAATAATATCCTGGCAATACAAATGTGACGATCTTAATCATGTATGGTTCCGGTTTAAAGAACCCACATCATTTTTATCCATTAATTATATACCGCCTGTCATGGTTCAGACAAATGCCTTATACGCATTACTTCACCGCCACCTTTTTTTAGCTGTACAGTAATATTATCCTGGTTGGTAATAATGCGTGTTTGTTTTACAAGTTTATTGGGATCCCTGTTTGCATCAGGCGCATCTGTATAGATTACGGCTTCATATTTCCCTTTTGGTAAAAAATCAAATGAAATATGCAGGGTTCTCTCTTCATGATTGGTAATGCTGCCGATAAACCAGTCTGCATTTTTCCGGCGTGCAATGGTTATAAAACCACTAACCTCCGCATCCAGTGCTTTTGTTTCATCCCATACCGTTGGCACTTCTTTTAAAAATTCAAAACCCGGCTGCCCTTCATAGGCTTCGGGATAATCGCACACCATACCCAGATAGCTTTCCAGTACCACATACATAGCCAGCATATGGCAACGGGTGCCTTTCATTAAAGGCCTTGTATACTGCACTACATAGGCGGAATCTGCTACCGCCCTGAATCCACCCAAATGATAATCAGTTGCGCCAGCCAGCATTCGTGTAAAAGGAAAATCAATATCATGATCCGGATTAATGCGCGTACCCCATTTATTACACTCGTAATTGAGCGTACCCTCCCTTGTAAATTCATTGGGATAAGTTCTGTTGAGGCCGGTTGGTTTATACGCTCCATGAAACTGTACATGCAAATGATGTGCAGCGGCTTTTTCCAGCATTTCAGTTTGCATATTTACCATTAGCTGATCATCACGGTCCATAAAATCTATCATCATTCCGCTCAATCCCCATCTTTCAAATTGTGCAAAAGCACTATCCAGTTTTGGATATAAAGCCGCCCAATGCACCCATACACGTACACCTACCCCTTTCGATTTTGCATAGTCACACACTTCCTTCATATCAAGGCCGGGCACCGCCTTAGTCACATCTGCATGCGGGCCAGGCTGAAAACCTGCGCCATCATTTACATACCATTCATGCAAACCATATTCCACAACAGAATGGTATTCCAGTTTATTTCTTGCACAAAAATCTATGTAGTATTGATTGGTAACAAAATTATTACCAGGCGCATTGATGGTATCAGGCACTACATTGCCATTCCACCAGGGGAAAGTTGTTTTGCCCGGTTTTATCCAGGATACATCTTTAATTTTGCAAGGCTCATTGAGACTTGTAAGAATATTTGATTCGATCAATGTGCCGATGCGATCACTTATCATTACCACACGCCATGGGCTATTGTGCGGCAGCCCGGCTTTTACTTTTATGTTTGTTTGGCCCGGCAACGGGGACAATACGCCACGTAATTTATTATTGTGCCGGATAAGATACATACCGGCATAGTCAAGTAATGCAGCTTCTGTAATGGCCAGGTATATTTTACCGGGAAATTCAAACAGCGCGGGCATGTCCATCAATGTATCTTCCTTAATTTGATCAAGCAAAGACGTGGTATATTCATTTTCGTGGGAACTGGTATAATTGGGCAACAATAATGCATGCACTATTGGATTACCTGTCAGCGCAAACTCTGTATTCTCATCAGTAAGTGAATAAGAAACCCAGTTTTTTTGCAGGGGGATCGCGTACCGGATCGCAAATCCGGAATTAAAAACCTTTACCTCCAGGTTAACCTGCCTGAAAGGGTTAACGGTTTCTTCCAATGGAATAATAGCTTCGCGGTAATGGTCATTTACTGATTTTGTTTTGCCAACAACCAGTTCATATTTTTCTTCTTTGTCGGATATAACAGGCCTGTTGATACGGAGATTATTTTTGAATACACTGCTATCTTCAAAAGATAAACTTAACGTTGAATTTTTTATTAATTCTTTCCCTTTAAATGATACACTGTATTGTGGCGATTTCTTAACCAGTTGAAAAGAAAACACCAGGTTGCCATCAGGCGAAGACAGGCGTACATTTTTTTGCGCGAAAATTGGCAAAGCAAAAAATAGAGAGAAAACAACTGGGAAATAAATGGCAGGCTTCATACACAGCAGCAATATTGTTATACGAATGTAATACAGAAGGACGACTATCGTATAATTTCATGATGCGGGGCTGATGTTGGCTACAATCGGGGGAATTCGCACATTTAATATCACCCGTTCCGGGTTGTATCCCCAATAATTTGCTTTTCCTATATTACTGCCAGTCCTCCGTCCTTTGAATTACAAACAGGTTGCCCGATTCTGCTAACATGATATTTATAATATTTTAATTTGTGATTTCTAAAAGTTCAGGAGGCATGGCATCATAAACAGCTATAAATATTCCAGGCATAAAGCCTGAAAGGCTGACTCTATTATAAATTATAAGATTTTTTTACAAACCCCTGAAGGGTGACGGTAGAATTACATTTGCATTGAGCTGGGAATCCGTCTTAATTTCCAACCTTATTTCGCCAGGTTGCCCTTGACTGCATAATATAAAATGTACAGGTAAGCGGGCAGCGTACAAATAAAGAAAGATAATTGAGTAGATAAACTAACAGGAGCTTCCGCTAAATAGCCATATAATAAAGGAATTAATGCGCCGCCGGCTATGCCCATGATCAGTAAGGCGGCAGCTGTTTGTGTAAATCGTCCAAGGTTTTTTAGCGTTAGCGGCCAGATAGCAGGCCACATCAGCGCATTCGACAAGCCCATTAAGGCTATAAAAATTATGGATGTATAGCCATTTGTTACAAACATCAATATAGAAAATATTGCGCCAAGGATTGCAGAATATTTCAGCGCAGCTTGTTGCGATAAATACCTGGGTATGGTGATGATTCCGATAACATATCCAACCAGCATAAAAAATAATGTATATGATGTAAAAGATTTTGTTTTATCTAATGGCAAACCCAGAGACCTGCCATATGAACCGATTGCATCTCCAGCCATTACTTCTACGCCCACATACAAAAAAAGACATAGTATGCCCAACATCAAATGTGGATATTGAAATACACTCGTTTTAGTTGTTATACCAGCATTAGTAGTTGCGTCTTCATTCTTTATTTCTGGCAATGAAGACCAGTATACCAAAGCTGCCAGTAAAACAAGCACAATCGTTAATACTATATAAGGAGTAATTATTTTCTGGCTCAATTGATCAAGTAATACGGCTTTCTGTGTGGGATTAACAGTAGCTTCAATATTTTCTTCCAGCTTAGTTGCATTATTTAATAAAACAATACCCAGGATTAATGGACTCATTATACCAGCCACCTTATTGCAGATGCCCATAATACTCATCCTTTTAGCAGCGCTTTCTATAGGTCCAACAATACTAATATATGGATTGATGGCAGTTTGGACCAGTGTAAATCCCATTCCCTGAGTAAAAAGGGCAGTCAGGAATAAACTGAAACCTCTGCTATTAGCCGCTGGAATAAAAATTATTGACCCTATTGCCATTACAAACAAGCCCAATGCCATACCTTTTTTATAACCAGTCGATTTCAATATGAATGAAGATGGAATAGCAAGTACGAAATAAGCCATGAAAAATGCAAAGGTTACAAAAAACGGCTGGACATTTCCTTTTAACTGGCATACTAACTTAAGAAATTGTATTAGTGTTCCGTTGAGCCACGTAATAAACCCCAGCATAAAAAAAAGCACTCCCAACACCGAAATAATATACAAGCTATTTTTATTCCTTTCAGCAGAAATTGGTAAAGGCGCAGATACTACAGTTAAGGCCATATTATATTTCTTTAAATTTTAAAAATCTCATTAGCAGGTGTGCCGCAAATAAGGAAAACAGGCCCCTCTTCTGCAGCAAAAAAATCAAACGTTTGGATAAAATAAATATAGTATTCTTTAATGTGATCGAGCAAAAATACCTGGCATTTAGCTGGTTATTTACAGGGTTTGAGGCATTCTTATGAACTGCTTTGGTAAGTACTGTGTGATACGGAAGTCTTCATGTTTACAAATTGTCCAAAGTTGTTTGCTTCTTTTTCAACCAGGCTGTGTATTGTTTTACCTGTTGACTGAAAAAAAACTGTTTCGATATGCACCCCGCCATTTTGAAAACTCCGTTTCCATAAACCGGCTACTCGCCCGTTTAGTATTATTGCAGGATTAAAAATTCCATTAACTGTAAGCACTTTCTTATGATATTCCGCATCAAGTGCAGCAGTACGGTCTTTATAACTGATAATGAATTCATCGTAAGCCGGCAATAAATGAACAGATGGCGTATGCTTTACCGGTAAATGCAAATCGTTGCTGAACCAGTAAGTCTGCTCATTAATTTTTTCTGCAATAAAATTGGATTTAACCATTTCCAGTCCCAGCCTTGCTTTTGTAAGCGTTAAACCAGACCACCAGCTAAAATCTTCTACCGTTGCCGGGCCATGAGCAGTAAAATATTTTTTTGCAAGCAATGCCAGTGATTCCTCTTTGCTAAATTCTTTTTTATTGGGAACTCTTTCAGACAGCAATGCGTAGGTTTTTTTATTACCGTTCATTTTGCCGCTACAGGCTATTCCATCCAGTTCTGCACGCTCCAGTAGATGAGCCAGGCGGTTGCCCTGTGTTGGAATTTTTGCTTTTTGCAATACATCCGTTAATTCTTCGCGGGTCAGATGGTTGCAGTCTCTCATGGCTTTCTCAATAAGAATATTGCTTTTAATAAATATTTTTTCTGTAAGTCCCAGCTGTTTGTCCATTGTTTTCATCAAAGCTTTAATCTTATCCGCGCTTAATGCAAGCATCCAGTAAATATCAGTTGCAGCAATAATATGCCAGGTGGGCCTTAAAACATGTGTGCGGATAATTTCTCCTTTGTCGAGCGCTTTCTCAATTTGCGTTTCTGTTGAGCCTGGTAACCGCAGGCCGATGGCCCATTTTGACATCGCATAATCCTGGGATTGTAAAGCGCCCATATAAGCAACCAAATCTTTTACCTTCTTAAATTTTGCTGATGCAATTTGCTGGCTGCTCAATCTTGCAGCAGCAATTTCAGATAGCTTCATAAATTTTTACCGTTTTTACAGCCTGAAAAATATTTTCTTTTTATAAAGAAAATAGCAGAGCAACCATTCAAGTGTAAAAATACAAACCGACCCGATGATAAATGCGGGCATATCTGGCATGCTGAACCAGCCCATTACACCATTAGAAATACTTCTTATGTATCCGGCAAACCACCTGTCTCCCACGATCTCAAAAAAAATATAGATGAAAATGGAATTCATGCCTACAATCGTAAAAAATAAAAGATATTTCCTGTGATCTTTTATGTCTATCCACCAATAACTGGCAGCTAAAAAACACAGGCACCAGCCCAGGGAAGCCAGTGTAAAAGAACTGGTAGCAATTTTTTTAATAATGGGCGTTATATCCAACCAGTCTAACCCAAAACCAGCAATAAAACAAACCAGCGACCATAGTAGCAATACTGGTATTTTCTTTTTATCAGACATCAGTAATTTTCCTGCCAGTGCTCCTGCAATGGTATGCACAGCGGTAGGAATGCAATTAATGGCCACCCAACCGCCTTTGTTGATTTTGTTCATCATTAACAGATCCATATAATTGCCAAAATTATGCTGATCAGTAAATGGCTGATCAAAACCGGGCACATTGGTATAACGATACAATATTTCTGTAAGTAATAGTAATGCGATGCAAACTATTACCTGGGCTGTGTTGCTCCACCGGAAAATAAGAAATGCCAGCATTGTGGTAAATGAAAGTTGCGTAAGCACATCCCACAATTCAAATGATAAACCTTTTGGACGCACCGCATAATCCAGCACACCCCAGAAAAATAACCAGCCACAGCGTTTGGCAATTTTTATAAAAGACTGGTTCCAGCTAACACCGTTTTTCCATTGTTTATTTAGTGAATAAGCCATGGCAGCACCGGCCATAAACATAAATGCAGGTTGAATAAGATCCCAAAAATGAAGGCCATTCCATGGATGGTGTGTAAACTGGGCAATGAAGGAATGAAAGGAAGTGCCTTCAGTATTATCATATAAATAACCATAAAGCCCGGTTGATTCCATTGCCAGCAATACCATAATAAACCCACGCAAAAAATCAAGCGATAATAACCGGCTGTTTGGTGTAGCCGTTACTGCGGGTTGGTACATCTGAATTATTGTTAAGAATTAAAAATGAAGAATTTGTAATTGCCCCTGTCCTGTTTTTACCCGGTCTGACGTCCTCGTCTGACCGCATTTACCTAAAGCATTCTAATTTGCCCGTCTCATCAATTTTATCCGTCTCATCAAATT
>JBDSOC010000182.1:0-6947 GCA_039915085.1 Chitinophagaceae bacterium | reverse complement strand
TATCAAGGTAAGGTTTGGTAGAAACGCCGTTTCTTTTTTCGAATTCAACAAATGATACCTGCACGCGTCCCAGCTCACTTCTTGTACTGCGGTCTCCCGAAGCAGGGTCACTGGCACCAATGGCCACGTTGCTGATAACACTTTCTACCAACGGATTTGTTTTTCCATTCTCAGTACCCAGTACTTTGTTTACGCGGCTTTCAAGCAGGCGGGTAACAGAGTCTGTATATTCTACATTGGTTCCTACCGGTAATTTCAGGTAAACATATACCTGGTTAGGATCTGCTTTTGGAAAAAATACCACCCCTACACGTCCGGAACTAATGGAAAAAGAAAATATTAAAAATGATACTATCAATAAACCAAATGTGCCAAGCAACAAGCCTACAGGGCGCCATCCTTTTAATGCCCATCTTAAAAGGCTTTCATAATGGCCCATAATCCATGGTAATGCCCTGTTCTGAAAACCATGAATGGCCGCATCCAGCACATAACGGTTCAGTAAAACCATCAGCATAAAAAAGATGAGCAGGTTGCCCATAAAGGTAGCGCCTGTCATATCAAGCAGGATACCTATGCCAAGCGGAATCCAGAAAGACGGCTTTTTAAAAATAGCGCTTTTTGCTTCTTTCTCTCCTTCCGGATGATTCATGAAATCTACTGCAAATACCGGGTTCATTATAAATGCCACTATTAATGATGCCGCCAGCGTAAAGATGAGCATAGTAGGCAGGTAGATCATAAACTTACCAATAATACCCGGCCAGAACATCAGGGGAAAGAAGGGCGCCAGCATGGTTAACGTACCTGCCAGTACCGGAACAAATACTTCGCCTGCGGCCATTTTTGCTGCATTATGTGTACTGAGCGATCCCCTTCCTTCTGTAAATATCCGGTGCGTATTTTCAATTACCACAATGGCATCATCTACTATAATACCCAACGCAAACAATAAGGCGAAAAGCACCATGAAGTTGAGGGTAACATGCGAACCTATAATCAGGTCAGCTGCCGGCAGAAACATAAATGCCACAAACATGCTGAGGGGTACAGACAGGGCCACAAAGAAAGCATTGGTGATGCCCATGAAAAACATGAGTACAATCAGCACCAGTAAAAATCCGATTACAATGGAATTTACGAGGTCTTTAAAAGATGCTTTTGTTTTGATACTCTGGTCGCCGGTAACAATTGCTTTTAAATCTTTCGGAAATAAAACACCCCTGGATTCTTCAACGGCTTTTTGTACAGCATCGCTGGTTTCTATCAGGTTTTCACCGCTGCGCTTAATGATATTGAGTGTAACCACATTTTTACCATCCAGGCGTGCATAGCTTTCGCGCTCCTTGGTAGTATCTTTTATAACAGCAATATCTTTAAGGTATATGGGGCCGCCTCCGGTATTGCGTACCAGTATTTGCGAAATATCTCCGGCGGTTTTCAACTGTCCCTTTAACTGAAGGGTTCGTTTCATATTGCCTACATCCAGCAACCCTCCCGATATATCCATATTTTCATTGGCCACTGCATTGCTGATATCATTAAATGTTACGCCTGCAGACTGCATGCGAAAATTATCTACGTTAATCTGAAACTCACGTTCAGGCGCACCTACTACATCTATACGGTTGATCTGTGATAAATCTTCCAGCCTGTCTTTTAAATCGTCTGAAAACTTTTTTAGTTTTTGCAGATCATAATCGCCGCTCAGGTTTACATACATGATGGGCTGGTCGCTCAGGTTAACCTCCAGTGCGGTTGGTTCCTGGGTAAGATCTGTTGGCAAATCCTGTTTGGCTTTATCAATGGCATCTTTTACTTTTTGCAGACCGATTTCTGTTTTTACATCTGTATCAAATTCAACAATGATAGCGGAGTAGTCCTGCTGCGATGTGCTGGTAAACTTTTTGATCTTGGCACCTGTAATACCCTTAATCTGTTTTTCAATGGGCCTGGTCACCAGGTTCTCTATGTCTTTTGGTGAGTTACCCACATAAATCGTTTGTACATAAATGGTAGGTATTACAATATCCGGAAACTGTTCCTTTGGCAGGGTAACAAACTGGTAAATACCAATAAGGCTAACAATTACCATTGCCAGGTAAATGGCAGTTTTATTACTGATGCTCCAGCTGGTAGGTGCAAATTCCTTTATTTTTTCTTTTATTTTTTCTATTGCGCTCATTACAGTTGATTTAAATATTATCCTTCATCTGTCAGTTCATGAATTCATCAATCAAGTTCATAATAACAGTTGTATAGCCGCGAAGACCAAAGACTATTATTATTTCGTATCCGTTGTTAACAACTGACCTTCATACAAACTCTGGTAGCCATCTGTTACTACAACATCCCCCACCTGCAAACCGCTTTTGATTTCCATTTTATCTCCGTAAAACTGGCCAATGACCACCGCTTTTTTCCTGGCAACGGTTTTACCATTTTCTTTTACGGCAGTCATAACAAATTTTCCTTTTTCATCACTTTGTACTGTATTTACAGGTACTGTAATGGTATTGCTGATATTATAGTCCTGTATCCTTACCAGTGCAATCTGGTTGGGCCGCAGGTCAGCACTCGGTGGAAGTTTTGCTTCAACAAAAAAGCTGCGGTTAATCGGGTCAATGGATTTGCCGGTTACAGTTACCGTTGCATCAATTGTTTTATTCAGATCGGGCAGGCTGATTTTTACTTTGCTGCCAACATTTATTTTTCCTAAATAATTTTCAGGAATCTGTACCGTAGCTTTTAAGTTGCTGTTGTTTACAATCACAATCTGCGCTGCGGTTCCCTGAACGCCGGTAAATACTTCTCCTACCCTGATGTTAACTGTTTCAGCTGTACCATTAACATCGCTCACCACATTGGTGAAGCTCAATTGTTCATTGTTAATTTTCAATTGTTCCTGCGCGCTTTTGAGTTGGTTTTCTATGTTCTTTACATTGTTCTCTGCATTGATCAACTGTACTTCGGTTCCAATTTTTTGATCCCACAAATTCTTTTGCCTGCGGTAAAGATCCTGTGCATAAGAAAGCTGTGTTTTGATGGTTTCTAAACCCTGCTGCGCTGTCACCAGACTCTGCCGGGCAATGACGTCATCCAGTTTTAATAACAATTGTCCTTTTCTTACATTATCACCTCTTTTTACCAAAACTTGTTTTACAACACCACCTGTTCCATTACGCGGAGCGATATAAGAAGTATTCTGCGATTCAATTTTGCCCTGCAGATCTAAATAATGTGTAAAACTTTCAGGCGCAATAGTAGCCAATGTAACCAGCTTTTCTTTTTCTGCCTTACCGGCGGCCGGATCTATTTTAGCAATATCAGCCTCCAGTTTTTTTTGCTGGTCTTTTAATTTTTCTAACGCAGCTTTTTTGTCTGTCAGCGAAGTGTTGTTGTCTTTAGAACTGCTGCCGCAAGCTGCCATTGTCAGTACACATGCGGCAACAAGTGAAGCTTTTAAAATGCGTTGCATATATTTAAATTTTGTAGTCATGTAAGTTTGGTTGTTTTAAAGTTTACCTGTTGCTTTTATATAATCAATCTTTGCGATGATGGCATCATACACCGCGTTTATATAGTTTGTCTGTGCCTGTTTCAAATCAGTTTGAGCGGCAGTTATTTCTGTATTGGAGCCTGTACCTATCTCATATTTTTTCTTTGTTTGTTCATACACAGTTTCTGCCAGCTGCATATTCTTCTTCTGGTAATCCAGGGTGGTTACAGCAGTAGTAAAGTTTGCCCTGGCAGTGTTTATTTCCTGGTCAATCTGTATCTGAAGGTTGCTGATCTGGTTATTTGTTTGCTGAAGCTGTATTCTTGCCTGTTCAATCTTTGCTTTGGTTGCAAATCCTTTAAAAATCGGTACCGACATCCGTACGCTGATGGCAGAGAGATTATACCAGTCGCCTTTTCCAAAAAAATCAAATTTGTTCCGCTGTGCACTTTTATAATAATTACCGGATAGACTAAAAGTAGGTATCTGGCTTAACTGGTAACGCTTTACATTAAATTCATTCAGTTTTTTCCCAAGTTCTGCATATTGATAATCCTTCCTGTCTTTATAATTATAATCAGCCAGCGGAAGTATGCCTTCTTTTATTTGTGTTTCATCTAAACTGTCTGTAAGAATAAGCGAATCTTTCATTGGCATACCTATCAAAAACTTAAGGCCCAGGTAACCGTTGGAAATACTGTTCAGCGCTTTCAATTTTTCTGTATTCAAATTCGCAGCCTGCACTTCCACTTTATTTACATCCAGCTGTTCTGAAAAACCATTTTTATATAATTCTTTTGTATCATGTGAAAGCTTTTCAATCCTTTCGATATTGGCATCCAGCAAATCTATTTGTGTTTTGCCTACCAGCAGCTGGTAATACACTTTATACACGTTGGCCCTTACTGTTTCATCAGTTACTTCTGCATATTTTGTTTGCCATGCAATAGAAGTACTGCGGGCCTTAAGTCCTATAAATACTTGCCCGTCAAATAGCAACTGGCTAAGATCTACTCCTGCACTGGCGTTGAATTTGGTACCAAATTGCGCAGCAATATTTCCAAAATCGGAGGGCATTACAATGGTATTACCACTGCCATCTTTTACACCCTGATCCTGTAGTACCTGGTAAACAGATGGAGAAATAAAATTGGGTAACACCTGCGTGGCTACATAAGGGTTATATGTGCCACTTACACTACCGCTTATTTGCGGGTAGGCTGAGCCCGTTATTTCCCTGTTTTGCTGCTGCTGTAATTGTATGCCCAGCAATGCATTTTTTACCTGTACATTATTTTTCTTTGCATAGTCCAGCGCCTGCTGAATGGTAAATGCATGCTTCTCCTGTGCCAGTGCCGGCAGCGCCAGTGCTGTTAAACATATCCATGCTATTATTTTATTTAGTCTTTGCATCACTTATTGTTTTTTTGGTTCTTTCTTGTTTGTATTTTAAAATCAGTTTATAGCCTTTCATATTTACAAGGCCATGCGTATAAAGCAAAATAATTTCCTGCTCAATATCTGCCAGGTTGTGTTTTGTTTTAGCCTGGAATTCCGGGTCAAAGGCAAGCAGCATACTGTCTACGCGAAAACGGGCAACAATATTTATATTGATATCATCCCTGTATAAATCTTCTTTTATACCCCTTACCAGGTTTTCGCGGATGAGGGTATACAGGAAATCGTTTTTATGTTTGTGGAATTTGAGAAATGCCCCCGGATGATATTTCTGCATATCGTATAATACCGAGGCATTCATATTACGGAACATTTCCAATACCATATCCATCGCCAGGAAAAGTTCGTGTATCGCATTTTCTGACTTATCCTTGTCTAACTGGCAGCAAGATTCATTGTGGTTTATTTTGTGTTCAATTACTGCGTCCACCAATTCGTCCTTATCTGCATAATACTGGTAAATGGTTTTTTTGCTCATTCCCAGGTGATTGGCTATATCATCCATACTCACACTGCGTATGCCATATTTCATGTATAAATCAGTGGCCTGTAATTTGATACGCTCTTTGTTATCTATATCTGTCATAATTGGAGGGCAAAACTATGGAAACTATTTTTGTTACCAAAGTTTCCTGCCGTGTTTTTTTTGCCATTCATCCAAAAACGACTAACGGCTATTAGTAATTAAGCCTGATTACCTGCCCAAACTGGATAATTTGATAATTGCCTCACTTTGAATGCTTCTTTGAACAACGGAGACACGATAGCACAGGAATATTCTTTACTACATTTTGGTACCTGTAAATTTCACTAATCCGTTCTGGCAGGGCACACAGAGAAAATTGCTTTGCAATTTGCGCTACCCTGCATATTTGTGCACCTGAGAGACTTAAAAATCACCCAAAAACATAGTTCAAGGGTATTTTTTCGGAATTGAAACGCTGATGGTCCGGCAAATTGCGAAGCAATCCCTGTGCATCGCTTCAAAAACCACAACGGTCAACAAGCGTCAACTAAAAAAATTCCTGGCCTCTTTTGTGCCGCCGTGTCTCTGTGGTGCAAAAATTTCAAAGCCCATATCAACGACCGGCAGGGGTTATGTCGTTTATAATCCTGTGCTGCCGTACCATTATGTTTAAATTGAGACACTGCTGATAATTTAATACCAAACGTGAAATGATTTTTTTATGTGAACTTTACTGTTCACCTGTTATTTACAACTATATATGAGTTTATCGGCCCGTAACCAATGGCGTTGGCGAAAAATATTGCAATATTTAATACAGGGCCTGCTGGTTACCGCACCGGTAGCCATTACTATTTACCTGATTTACTGGTTTGTATCTTCTGTAGACAGCTGGGTACCCATATTTACCGTAAAAGATGTGGACGGGCGCATTGTTAACCGGAATTACGGGCTGGGCTTTATAGTTATTATTGTTGCGCTGATTGCAATAGGCTTTCTGAGTTCTAATTTTTTAACCAGCCGCATATTTAGTTTGTTTGACAGCTGGCTGGAACGCACACCCGGTGTAAAATTTATTTATTCCTCTATAAAAGATTTTTTTGAAGCTTTTGCGGGTAATAAGCGCAAATTTAAAAAGGCGGTGCTGGTCAGCATTTTTCAGCCAGATGTTTTTCAACTGGGTTTTATTACAGATGAAGATGCGAGTGAATTTGGTCTTACAGATTATGTATCTGTATATGTTCCTAATTGTTATGCGGTAACTGGTCAGTTATATATGGTACCCAAACATAAAGTAAAAGTACTGGAAGATGTTAGTTCTTCGGATGTTTTGAAATATGCTATCAGTGGGGGCGTAGCGGAAGTGGAGGAGGAGAAGCAGCAGGGAGTGAATGCGGTTTAGGTTGAGTGTTGAGTGTTGAGTGTTGAGTGTTGAGTGTTGAGTGTTGAGTGTTGAGTGTTGAGTGTTGAGTGTTGAGTGTTGAGTGTTGAGTGTTGAGTGTTGAGTGTTGAGTGTTGAGTGTT